>JAEZEU010000230.1 GCA_023432885.1 Pseudomonadota bacterium
GAACAAAGTCGTCCGCAACGCATTTCACGACTTCGGGATTGAATGGAAAGTTGTAGATATTTATCGGGGAGGCCGAGGCCTCGGCCATTGTGTAATATGCGAAGCCGTCGCTTCCACCGGCCTTCACGATCTCTTTCAGGAATTCGTTCGGCAGTCCCCATACGGCCTGCAGGTTGCCGTTAAAAAAGCCGACATACTGAGCGACGTAACAGGTCGTACCGACTCCGCCGAGACAACCTTGCCGTTCCACGAGAAGTGTCTTCGCGCCATTTCGAGCAGCTGCTTTGGCTGCAATCAGGCCCGATGCGCCTCCCCCGGCAACGACGACGTCGTATTCTTTCTTCAGGCTTTGCTTCTTGCCGCTCGCGAACATCCTTGGCGCCTTCATGAAGTTCGCTATGCGAACAATATATCACATTGCGAACTTACGATTGTAGTGCCGGACTTGTCAACACCGGCTTTGATCTCATTGCGTACGAGCACGCTTACGCATGGACTTCGTCGGAAGGCAGGGACAAGGAGAGTTGTCCTCGTTCACTACGATGAAAGCATTGCGGCGCCAGCCGGCTAGGCTTCGTCCCTTCTGGCAACGCGCAAAAACGCAAAGCGGAAGACGAGGTTCATGTCGTGCTCTACGACGAGGATCGATACGTCTTTCGGCAGCATCTGCAGGAAATCGAACAGCACCTCGCTGTCACTGCTCGGTAGGCCAGCGGCGGGCTCGTCGAGCAGGAGGTAAGTAGCAGTCGCGACGGCGAGCAGAGCGAGGTCCAGCAAGCCAAACCAGTGGCGCGGAAAGACCGCCTGCGCTGGCGCGGCGGTGCTGCTGCGTGCCCTGCCCGACATGGGTCTGATGCCGCATCCGCCAGGATCGCCTTACGCCACGCTTCCCTCTTCTCGGCGGCTGTCTTCCTGCTGTGGCTGGGAAATTACGGCGACTGCTGAGCGATCCAAAAACGCTAGGTGTGAAAGGCTACGGATGAGGGCGATGGAATTGCGCATCTCGGCCGGATAGGCTGGACACAAACCTGCGCCGTTTGCGACGGCGTCAAATGCTCAAGCAGACAAATCGAGCAAAACGCAAACCAGCGTGTGTAACACTTTCAGTCATTGAACAGGTAGGGCTGCTTCCATTCGAGAGTCTTGGGCGTATCATTCTTTTCCAGTGCAAGAGCCGCGGCGAAGCCGGCGATCTCGCCGGTTTGCGTGCACCATGTGAAATTACGCATGGCCATGAAGATCGTCTCGTATGAGAACGACATTGAGGCGCCCGTCAGAAGCAGATTGTCGATGCCTTTCGGCAGGAGGCTGCGATAGGGGACCTCGAAGGTGTGCTTGCGGTGACCGTTCCAGGTGAAGGTGCGGGTAATGGGCGACGTCACCGCATCGGGGAAGGTCCGGTTGGCCAGCACGTCGTCGAGCGTGAAACAATACTCGCCCTCGGGATGGCGACCATCGCGAATGCCGAGCTGTCGCCCGACATGAACGATGAAGGAGTTCTCGAAACCTGGCACGTACTTTTCCAGGAATGCCGCTTCGGCGTGGATGAAGCCGCGTAGCTCGCGAATAGCACGCGTATTGTCTTCGGTGCTCTCATCCATGTGCAGCGCCCATTCGTAGGGCACATTCTGCCAGAGGATGAAGCTGTCGTCGGACAGCATCGGGCTCATGTCGACGGTGGGGTGGCCGATATAGTACTCGCCATAGACTTCGGTGCCGCCCATGCGCGGCCGGTAGACCATGTCGGGCAAATCGCCCGCCGCCTTTGCTTTCGCGATCAATTTCTCCAGCTTGAGGTCGCCGGTTTGCGTCTGGTAGCGGCGCAGCGCCGGATAGTCCACACCGCTAATCATCCACAGCAATCCGCCGGGGATCGGGCGCTCGATGCCGTCCCAGTCAGCGCCCTCAGGCTGGCCGCCGCCGCCGCGACGGCATGCCACGCCCGCTTTCGCCACAACCTCGCCGGTGCCCGACCCTTCAACGAAGATCTTGCCGCGGATGGCGAACAGGCCCTCCTGGCCCTTGACCACGATCATGCTGATCGAGCTGTCTTTACCGGCGTTCTTGACCAGCACCACATCGACGAAGGCGCAGCCGTAGAGCGTGTGCACCCCGGCCTCCTCCAGCATCGCCATCATGATATTGCCGGCGCCGTCCGGATTGAAGCTCATCCGCTTGAACGGCGTGCCCGGCTCCAAGTTGCGCTCATAGTGAGACAGCGGATTGCCGGCCCAGCCCGGATGGGTCTCCTCGGTGGCGGTATAGACATAACCCTCGGCATCGAAGCGCCGCATCAGTTCGGAATGGATGCCGCCGACGCCCGGTGCCGCATGCCCCTGGAGGCCGCTGGTATGAACGCCGCCGGGCATATCGTACTTTTCGACGACGAGCGTGCGCACACCCATGCGCGCTGCCTGCAGCGCCGCGCCGAACCCCGCCGGGCCGGCGCCGATCACGACGAGGTCGGCCTCGTAATTCACCGGTATCCGGCGATCGAAGGCGGCCGGTGCAACCGCCGTACCCGGCGAAAAACGCGAAGTGGTCATTTCCGTATCCTCAAAATAGCTTTCGGGAATTCCGGCCGCTGGAGCCGGAACTGCCGGCACATCTGCCGGCTTCGTACGAAGCGACAGAGCCGGCCAGCGTCGCACCGGCGACGAGGCGCAAAATCTCTTCTCGTGTACATTGAAGCGCTTTCGTCTGAGTTTGAGGTCTAGGCGGCGAAGAAGCCGCTGTCGGCGGGCTTCGCGAGAATTCCCTGGCGGACCAGGATTTCGGATGCCGAGGTGACCGTCTTCCGGAAGTCCGGATCTGAGGCTGCGTTGTAGTCGAAGCGCAGGCGACCGGCCGACTTGGCGACCTTCAGCACCTTGGCTTCAAGCATGGTCCTGGGGGCATATTTCTCCGCCAGCGCGTCGAAATCCGCGTCCATCCCCTTCACGCATTCGGCGAACATTGCATTGAGCCGCTTGGCCATGTCGGGCGAACGGTCGAGAAGCTCCTTGCGCACGTTGATGCAGAAATAGGGAAGGCTCTGGGAGGTATGTTTGCGGAAGGCCTCGCCCGTGTTGAAGATGATACCGAGATCGGATCGCCGCTGGATGCCCTGGGAGATCATCGGCTCCCATGCGACGGCGGCGTCCGCCCTGTTGGCGATGACGAGCGTGACGCCCTGGGCCGGATTTTCGGCGTTCTGGACCCGGGCGACCTTCTCGATGTCTATGCCTTCGAACTCGCTGATTAGCGCCTTCGTCATGCGATAGACGCCGGACTGCTGAGGCGCGACGATCATCTTTCCCTTGAGCTCGGCAACGGATTGGGGACCATCGGCGGCAGCCACGATGCCGATCATATCGGCCGTCATGAGCGAGCACAGCAGACGGCAGGGCACACCTGCGCGATATCTCGTGATGAACGGATCCCAGCTACCGATGACCATGTCGAAGGTGCCGGCGACGAAATCATTATAAAGCGTGCCGATCGAGGAGTTCAGGATCGGCTCGGCGAGCTCAAGGCCGTTCTTCTTGTCGAGGCCGTTGTCCCGGATGTAGTCGTAGAACATGACCGTGAGACCGGGCGAGGCGGTCGCGGCACGGATCGGCGCGGCTTCCTGCGCGCGCAGCACAATCGGCGCAGCCAGGGCGCCAAGGGCCGCGGCACCCGTGATCATCATGTTCCTTCGCGTGATGGTCGACATTGTCATTCCTCCCGTTCGTTTTGTTCCTGCTTGCCTGTATCTTCTCCGAGCGCTGCCGCGATCTGGCTGCGCATGCGCTCGGCAACGGTTTCGTCCGTGGCCGCCTCCCGCAGGGAAAGTTCCAGTTTCACATGACCCCCGGGTCCGAGGACGATGACCCGGTCAGCCATCTCGATTGCATCGTCGAGCCGGTGGGTGACCAGGAGGCAGGTCTTTCCGTATTCGCGCGCTACCGCGCAGAAATCCTGCCGAAGCTCGTGCGAGGTCACATGGTCGAGCTGGCTGAAGGATTCGTCGAGCAACACCAGTTCGGGGTCCACGGCGAGTGCGCGGGCGAGCGAGACGCGCTGACGCATGCCGCCGGAAAGCTCGTGCGTGTATTTGTTCTCCGCGCCCGCCAGATTGACGCGCGCAAGCCATTCCGATGCTATCGTGCGCGCCTGGTCTTTCGGCTTGCCCTGTATCAGGAGGCCGAGCTCGGCGTTCTCCACGGCCGTGCGCCACGGCAGCAGGCGGTCGGTCTGGAAACTGACCGCGAGCTTGCCTTTCAACGCCGAGAACTGGCGGAAAGGATCGAAACCGGCCACCTTCACGTGGCCGCTGTCGGGGGCGAGCGTGCCCATGACGAGATTGAGCACGGTGGTCTTGCCGGCGCCCGTGCGTCCCAGCAGGGCGACGATCTCGCCCTTGGCGACGGTGAAGCTCAATTCGTCGACCGCCCGATAGGAGCCGAACTCCTTGATCACCGAGTTCAGTTCGATGATCGGAGGCAAACCGGGATTGTGCGCAGAAACCGTCATCGAACCGTCGCCTCCGGACGCCAGTGGAGAACGAGCTTCTCGATACCCGCTACGATGGCCTGAAGACTGATGTTCAGCACGATGAGGAAAAAGGTCCAAGCGAGCACCTGATCCATTCGGAATGTCGATTGCGCCAGTCCCATTCGTGAGCCGACACCAACGGCCGAGGCGACGAGCTCGGCGAAAATAACCATGCGGATGGCATAGCCAACGACGGTCTTGGTGGTGGTCAGCACATAGGGGACCAGATGGGGGATGATGAGGTAGCGAAGGACCTGCGTTCGATTGGCGCGGAAACTTTCGATCATGTCGAGCAGATCGCGCGGAAGCCCTCTGATGCCGTCATAGATCGTCAGCGCGTAGAACGGCAGAAGGATCATCGCGAGAATGAAGAAGATCCGCACTTCCGGATTTTTGAACCAGAAGACCGCAAGCAGCATCCAGGAAAGCGCGGGAATGCCCGTATCGATGACCACCAACGCTTTGATGAAGGGCCGCAACACACCGAACAGCCCCATGACGAGCCCAAGGATGATGCCTGCCGTCATCGCGAAGAGCATCGCCAGGCACAGCCTGCCCAAGGTGATCAGCACATGCGTGTAGTCGGTCGTCGCGAGCGCCACGATTGCGCGCATCACCGTGAGCGGTGACGGCATGATGTATTCCGCGACATACCAGCTCGACACTTCCATGGCGCCGAGAAGGCACCCGACAACGATGACCGTGGCGCCGAAATCACCGAGCTGCCACCATTCGCCAGAAGGCCGTTTTTCCTTCAGCCGGCTGCTATCTGCTTGCTGCAATGCGATTCACCGTCCCGTCGCTCCGCCCACTTGCTAATCTCAATGGTTCGTTATACGAACCTTGTACCGCAGACCGAACTTATGGGTTACAGGTGCCAGCCTTGTCAATACCGGTTTTGATCTGCTCATTGCGGATGAGCAGCGATAAAGGACTTACGAATGGGCATCACAGCGCCGGAAGGCAGAGACAAAGAGCAGCTGTCCTCATTCATTCGAGG
>JAEZEU010000351.1 GCA_023432885.1 Pseudomonadota bacterium
TAGAGGATCGCGCCGGCGGCATCCTCGCGCGTGGTCTCGCCGCGATCGCAGGCTTTCGCCACCGCATACACATAGGCGCGCGAGGCGTTCATCGTGGTGTACATGTCGGCAAGCTTGCCCTGCACCAGCTGGAACGCGCCGATCGGCTGGCCGAACTGCTTGCGCTCGTGCACGTAAGGCAGCACCACGTCCATACAGGCCTGCATGATGCCGATCGGGCCCGCCGCCAGCACCGCGCGTTCATAGTCGAGACCGCTCATCAGCACGTTGACGCCCTTGCCGACCTCGCCGAGTACGTTCTCCTCCGGCACCTCGCAATCCTCGAATACGAGCTCGCAGGTGTCGGAGCCGCGCATGCCGAGCTTGTCGAGCTTCTGCGCGGTGGAGAAACCCTTCATGCCGCGCTCGATGATGAAGGCGCTGATGCCGCGCGGACCGCCATCAGGATCGGTCTTGGCGTAGACGACAAGGGTATCGGCGACGGGGCCGTTGGTGATCCACATCTTGTTGCCGTTGAGCACGAAGCGGTCGCCCTTCCTGTCGGCGCGGGTCTTCATCGAGACCACGTCGGAGCCGGCGCCGGGCTCGGACATCGCGAGCGAGCCGACGTGATCGCCGGAGATCAGCTTCGGCAGGTATTTGCGCTTCTGTGCCTCGTTGCCGTTGCGGCGGATCTGGTTGACGCAGAGGTTGGAATGCGCGCCGTAGGACAGCCCGACCGCGGCGGATGCACGCGACATTTCCTCGACGGCAAGGCAATGCTCGAGATAGCCCAGCCCGGCGCCGCCATACTCCTCCTCCACGGTGATGCCGTGCAGGCCGAGCGCGCCGATCCTGGGCCAGAGATCGCGGGGAAACTGGTTGGTGCGGTCGATCTCGGCGGCGCGCGGCGCGATCTCGTTGGAGGAAAAGTCATGCACCGTCTCGCGGATGGCGTCGGCGGTCTCACCGAGGTCGAAATTGAACATTTTGGGCGCGTTGGCGATCATCTGATGTTCCTCCGGCGATGCGGCTTTGTTGCACAAGCCTTTAGCCCCTGGCCGCGCGATTGTCACGGAAAATGATACGGTGCCGTATCATCCCGGGTAACACGGTGCAAAATTCCTCCCTTGCCGAAGCCCGCCGCCCGGGGTGTAATGCGGTAAAACATTGCGTCGCCGGCCATGTACCGGCGAAACGGCATCCGGGAGAAAACGCATGCACGGAGCGATCGAACAGGCAGGCGATGCTCATCTGCGCGAGGCTCGCGAAAGAGCCTGGTCGATGCCGCTCGAGCAGTTCGATCCGGGCGATCCCGAGCTGTTCCAGTCGGATACGCACTGGCCTTACTTCGACCGGCTGCGCAAGGAAGAGCCGGTGCACTACTGCAAGGATTCGATGTTCGGCCCGTACTGGTCGGTGACCAGGTACAACGACATCATGGCCGTCGACACCAATCACGGCGTGTTCTCTTCCGCTTCCGCCCTTGGCGGCATCACGATCCGCGATATCCCGCCGGAGCTGCGCACCGTGAGCTTTATCGCCATGGACCAGCCGAACCACTCGGCGCAGCGCAAGACCGTCGCGCCGATGTTCACGCCGGCCAAGCTCGACGAGCTCGCCGTCAACATCCGCAAGCGCTCGGCAAGCTGCCTCGACAACCTGCCCGTCAACGAAGTGTTCGATTTCGTCGACACCGTTTCGATCGAGCTGACCACGCAGATGCTGGCGGTGCTGTTCGATTTTCCCTGGGAAGACCGCCGCAAGCTGACGCGCTGGTCGGATGTGGCAACCACCCTGCCCGGCCCCGGCGGGCTCGTCGCCACTGAGGACGAGCGGCAGGCCGTGCTGATGGAATGCGCGACCTATTTCGCAGAACTCTGGAAGGAGCGCCTCAACGGACCGCCGAAGAACGACCTCTTGTCGATGATGGCGCACAACGAAGCTACGCGCGACATGGACCCGAAGAACTTCCTTGGCAATCTGATCCTCCTGATCGTCGGCGGCAACGACACCACCCGCAACACCATGTCCGGCAGCCTCTATGCCCTGCACAAGCATCCCGACCAATACAAGAAGCTGCACGAGAATCCGGCGCTACTCGACACTTTCGTGCCCGAGGTGATCCGCTGGCAGACGCCGCTCGCGCATATGCGCCGCACCGCGCTGGCCGACATCGAACTCGGCGGCAAGCAGATCAAAAAGGGTGACAAGGTCGTGATGTGGTACGTGTCCGGTAATCGTGACGAGGAAGTGATCGAGCGCCCATACGAGTTCATCATTGATCGCGCGCGGCCGCGGACTCATATTTCATTCGGCTTCGGCATCCACCGCTGCATCGGCATGCGGCTTGCCGAGCTGCAGCTGAAGATCATCTGGGAAGAGATCTTCAAGCGCTTCGACAGGATCGAGGTGGTCGACGAACCGAAGCGGGTTTATTCCAGCTTCATCAAGGGCTACGAGACCCTGCCGGTACGCATTGCCGCATAGCCAATAAACGCAGGACAGTGCGCCGCGCTTGCGCGTAAAATAACAGCATATCAGCTTCGGGAACGAGCACGATGAACGTTCACACCGCCGTCCGCGCCGACAAGGCCGAGCGCCTGGCCCGCGCCCGCGAGGAAGCTTACTCGACGCCGCTGAAGGATTTCCATCCCGGCGCGCCAAGGCTGTTCCAGGACGACACGCTGTGGCCGTGGTTCGAGCGGCTGCGCAAGGAAGAGCCGGTACATTACTGCACCAACGCGCCAATCGAGCCGTATTGGTCGGTTACGAAATACAACGACATCATGACGGTCGACACCAGCCACGGCATCTTTTCCTCGGATGCTGCGCTCGGCGGCATCAACATCCGCGACGCCCCGGTCGGCTACGACTGGCCGAGCTTCATCGCGATGGACCAGCCAAGACATTCGTCGCAGCGCAAGACGGTGTCGCCGATGTTCACGCCGACACACCTGGATGAACTGGCAAAGCTGATCCGCGCGCGCACTATCAAGGTGCTGGAAGGCCTGCCGCGCAACGAGACCTTCAATTTCGTCGAGCGCGTCTCGATCGAGCTCACCACGCAGATGCTGGCGACGCTGTTCGATTTCCCCTTCGAGGAGCGGCGCAAGCTGACGCGCTGGTCCGACGTCTCGACCGCGCTTCCCAAGAGCGGCATCGTCTCTTCGCCCGAGGAAAGGCGGCGCGAGATGGACGAGTGCTACGCCTACATGTCGAAGCTGTGGAACGAGCGCGTCAACGCGCCGCCGCGCAACGACCTGTTGTCGATGATGGCGCACAGCCCCGCCACGCGGCACATGGACCCCGACAACCTGATGGGCAACATCATCCTGCTCATCGTCGGCGGCAACGACACCACGCGTAATACCATGAGCGGCTCGGTGCTGGCGCTGAACGAGAACCCGGACCAGTACAGGAAGCTGCGGGAGAATCCCGACCTGATCGAATCGATGGTGCCGGAAGTGATCCGCTGGCAGACCCCGCTCGCCCATATGCGACGCACCGCGCTTGCCGACACCGAGCTCGGCGGCAAGAAGATCAGGAAGGGCGACCGTGTGGTGATGTGGTACGTCTCGGGCAACCGCGACGAGGAAGTGATCGACCGCCCCGACGAGTTCATCATCGACCGCCCGCGACCGCGCACGCATCTGTCCTTCGGCTTCGGCATCCACCGCTGCGTCGGCATGCGGCTCGCCGAGCTGCAGCTGCGCATCGTCTGGCAGGAGATTTTGCAGCGCTTCGAGAAGATCGAGGTGGTGGGCGAGCCGAAGCGGATCTATTCGAGCTTCATCAAGGGCTACGAAACGCTGCCCGTGCGCATCCCCGGCTAGCGCGGAAATCGGATGAGCGGAGCGGATTGCCTCAAGCAGCTCGCCGGTATCGACGTCCGTCCCTTCGCCACCGCGACCGTGCTTGCGATGGGCGTGACAGCCGGCTTGCGCTGAGGAACCGCGCGAGGCGGCAAGGCGAACAACTCATGGCCGGCACCGGAGCCATGCAGGCCTGCGGCAGGATAGGCGTTGCAAAGGCCGGCGCGATCTCCCAAGACAGGGCAGCGGGCGCGGTTTTCGCGTTCGCCACCGCCACTTGCGCGGTCTTTCCTTTCGGACCCATACGATTTGACCAGCCGAGACCGATGACCCAGCCCGAACACGACCAGGACTATTCCGACATCCGCGACGCCGTCGCAAAACTCTGCGCCCAGTTTCCCGGCGAATACTGGCGCAAGCTCGACCGCGAGATGGCCTACCCTTCCGCCTTCGTCAACGCGCTGACCGAAGCCGGTTACCTCTCGGTGCTGATCCCCGAGGAATATGGCGGCGCCGGCCTGAAACTCTCGGCGGCGACCGCGATCCTGGAGGAGATTCATCGCAACGGCTGCAATGCCGGCGCCTGCCACGCCCAGATGTACACCATGGGCACGGTACTGCGGCACGGCAGCAAGGAGCAGAAGGAAAAATGGCTGCCGCAGATCGCCAGCGGCAAGCTGCGCCTGCAGGCGTTCGGCGTCACCGAGCCGACCAGCGGCACGGATACCTCGTCGCTGAAGACGGTGGCGCGCAAGGAAGGCAATGACGGCTATATCGTCAACGGCCAGAAGATCTGGACCAGCCGCGCCGAATATTCCGACCTGATGGTGCTGCTGGCGCGGACCACGCCGAAGGAGCAGGCGAAGAAGCGCACCGACGGCCTGTCGGTATTCCTCGTCGACATGCGCGAGGCGCGCAAGGCGGGCCTCGCCATCCGTCCGATCCGCACCATGATGAACCACTCTACCACGGAGGTATTCTTCACCGACATGAAGGTGCCGGCGGAGAACCTGATCGGCGACGAGGGCAAGGGATTCCGCTACATCCTGTCCGGCATGAATGCCGAGCGCATCCTGATCGCGTCAGAATGCATTGGAGATGCCAAATGGTTCATCGAGAAGGCCTCGAACTACGCCAAGGAGCGCGCGGTGTTCGGCCGTCCGATCGGCCAGAATCAGGGCATCCAGTTTCCGATTGCAAAAGCCTATGCGTCGATGCGCGCGGCCGAGCTGATGGTGAAGGAAGCCACCCGCAAATACGAAGCAGGGCTCGATTGCGGCGCCGAGGCCAACATGGCCAAGATGCTGGCGGCGGATGCCTCCTGGGAGGCGGCCAATGCCGCGATCCAGACCCATGGCGGCTTCGGCTTTGCCGAGGAGTACGACGTCGAGCGCAAGTTCCGCGAGACACGGCTCTACCAGGTGGCGCCGATCTCGACCAACCTGATTCTGTCGTTCATCGCCGAGCATGTACTCGGCATGCCCCGCTCGTACTGAGAGGCGATACATGCTGCCCCTTCAGGGAATTGTGGTCCTTGCGGTGGAGCAGGCGGTGGCCGCGCCGTTCTGCTCCTCGCGCCTCGCCGACGCCGGCGCCCACGTCATCAAGATCGAGCGGCCGGAGGGCGATTTCGCCCGCGGCTATGACGCCGCCGCCAAGGGCCAGAGCAGCTATTTCGTCTGGCTCAACCGCGGCAAGGATTCGGTCGTCATCGATCTTGCGACCGAGGAAGGCCGGCAGTCCCTGGAAGAGTTGATCGCCGGCGCTGACGTGCTGCTGCAGAACCTGAAGCCGGGCTCGATGGACAAGCTCGGCTTCACGCGGGAGCGGCTGCGCAAGGACTATCCCTCACTGATCACCTGCACCATCACGGGTTACGGCGACGAAGGCCCCTACGCGCACCGCAAGGCCTATGATCTTCTGATCCAGGCCGAGAGCGGGCTTGCTTCAATCACCGGCGGACCGGAGGGCGCCTCGCGCGTCGGCATGTCGATCGTGGACGTCGCGACCGGCGCCACGGCGCACGCCGCGATCCTCGAGGCGCTGATCGGCCGCGGGCGCACCGGCAAGGGCGTCGACATCCGCATCTCGAT
>JAEZEU010000373.1 GCA_023432885.1 Pseudomonadota bacterium
TCGCAGATGCGATCACGGGTGCGGATCCACCTGGCATGTTCGGCGAGTGCGCCTTTGGCCTCGTCTTCCCTGAGTTTTCCGATCAGTGCGACCACCTGCGCCGTGAGCTCCCTGTCGGCGATCGCCAGTTCCGGATCGGCGCAGATCACGAGGCTGGCGGTGGTATTGGCGGCGAGGCAGTCGAAATTCGCGTCGAGCAGGATTGCGATCCGATCCTGCGTCGCCTTGATCAGGCAGGCCTTGACCGCGCCGAGCGCTGCGGGCTGAATCGGCTGCACGCCGAATATGCCGCAGCTCGAGTTGCGGCTCGTGATCCACTCCACGTTCTCGGCAATGGCCGCCCTGCGGTCCAAAATGCGGCTCAGGCGGGATTCGGCCGCCCCGCTCAGTTTCGGCGCCAACGCATTGAGATCGGGGTCGCCGCAGAATAACCGGTCGGCTGTATCCTTGAGGTCGGCGCATTTGTTCTTGGCGAACAGCGGCAGCATCTCGGCCAACGCCGCAGCTTGCGCCAGGACCGGCATAGTCCAGCCGAACTGGAGCACGAGGAACGCCGCCGCAATCGACCGCATCTCAATCCCCGCCCTGGCGCGCCAGCGCCGATCTCAAGGCTGCCCCCAGCGAGCGGCCGGCTGCAACTGGAATTGGATAGCGGCCGTTTGTCAATCCGTCGCTGTTGCGGCAAGCATAGCCGCGGGCGCGGGCAGGTTGGCCGGCTCCGCAGCATGAGACGCGATGCCGGAGAGCAGCAGCGGCGCAGGCTCGTATCGGCGGATACCGTCGCGATCCATCACAAAGGTCGGCCGGTAATTCCTGATATCGGCATCCTCGATCATCGCCATGCGCCGATTGTCCAGCGTCAGCCAGCGGCCGTCCAGCCGCGCTGCGGCCACGGCGTGGTCCTCGCCGCGCAGGGTGTCGCGCATGATAAGGATGCGCAGGTCGCCCGGTGCGATGCCAACAAGGCGAAGCGCGGCGAATTTCGCGATGGCATAATCCTCGCAATCGCCGGCGCCCCGCGTGAAGCCGGCAAGCGGCGAGGCCCATACATCATTCTCGCCATATTGCGCCTCGTCGCTCAGGGAGCGGAGCGCAAGGTTGATGGCGCGGTTGATCTCGCCGAGCTTCGCGCGGCCCTCGCGCTGGCGCCCGGCATCGACGATGGCCAGCAGCCGCAGCGCGGCCGGAGCGGCGCAGCCCTCGCGGTCGCCGTCGCACAGCGCAAGCTGCACCATGTCGTCGTCGAGGCGGCGCTGCAGGGCGAGCCATTTGTCGTGCAAGCTGCCCGCGGCGAGCAATGTGGCGGAGAGCCCGAACGGTTCGTTCGATTTCGCAGGCTGGTCAGGCCCGGCAGCAGCGGGCATCTCGGCCAGGCTGGACGCTGATCCGAACCAAACCAGGCCGCAAGCAAGCACGATCGCACGCCATGCACGCGTTTGCCCGAAAAACCCCATCTGACGCCCCATGTCCGGGCATCGGCGGGCTCGTTAGCCTTCGCGCGTGGCCGGATCGTTTGACGGGACGAGGATCGGGGAGGGGGCTTTGGATTGGCTTAAAGCGGGCGGATCGGCCGGGAAAACCGCGAAACAGGCTGAAATTGGCGTCGGGGAAATATCGAAGATTTTATCGATCTGCGCGGCGGTCCCAGCCGACCAACCGTCAACAGGGGACGGCTATAGTTGTTTTTCGGTTAATGGGTCCGGTTCACCGACAGATGCATGGTCTGTTACCTAGATCACAGTTCTAGCCTCTCGCGCTGGTGTAGTATTTTGCCAGTACAAATACGTGAACTGGCTGATCAAGTAAAAGTCGCCCGGGATATATTTCCAATACGCTTGAACCAGCTGGATTTGATGGATTGGCGTGGAGGGAAGGCTATGTCTTTGGATATAATTACTTCCGATAGATCAGTCTTTTAAAGTAAAACTTTCTCGTCTCCCGCTGTGCGCGTAATCAACCAGCACAAGCAATGGATGGTTTCGCCTGGCAGCCGCCAGTGGTATGCAAGTCTAGCTTGCTGAATATTCTGTAAATATTAACTACGATTGCGGTGGCGCTTGAATTTCTTTTCCAAATTCGATGGCGGTCTACCTTTTACGGGAACTCACCCGAAGGCGCAGACGCACGTCGACACGGCGCGTACGCAAGCGCCGTCCGACGCCGTCGTCGTCAAGGACGCCGATCTACTCTTCAACGGCGACTTCAAGCGCTCGGGTGCCGATCTCATCATCGTCAAGGACGATCGCGAACTCGTCCTGTCCGACTACTTCAAGGGCGAGAAGCGCGCGCCGCTTGCCTCGTCCGATGGCGCCTATCTCACCGGCAAGCTCGTCGATGCGCTGACAGGCCACGTGCAGATGGCACAGGCCGATGGCAGCGCCAGCGCTGCCAAGATCATCGGCCATGTCACCAAGCTGACCGGCAACGCCACCGTGATCCGCAACGGCGTGTCGATCATCCTGAACAACGGCGATAACGTTCATCAGGGCGACGTCGTCCAGTCCGGCTCCAACTCCACGCTCGGCATCACCTTCATCGACGGCTCCGTGTTCGGCCTCGGATCGAATGCCAGGATGGTGCTGAACGAGATGGTCTACGACCCCAACGGGTCGGGCAATTCCTCTCTCCTGAGCCTCGTGCAGGGCACCATTTCCTTCGTCGCCGGGGCCACGGCCAAGCACGGCGACATGAAGGTCGATACCCCCGTCGCCACCATGGGCATCCGCGGGACCGCGGTGCTGGTGGAAATCGATTTCGAGGTGACGGTCCCCGGCAGCGCCCCGCCCGCGCGCTTCCAGGTGCTGGTCGAGCCGGATGGAACCACCGGCTCCTACGTGTTGCTCGACCGCGTGACTCTGGCGCCGATCGCGACCGTCAACCAGGCCGGCACGGTGACCACCGTTAGCGGCCAGGGCACGGTGTCGTTCCTCGCTTCGGCGCAATTGGCGCCGGAGACGTTGAAGCTCATCAACGAGGTCTTCTCGCAAAAATTTACCGACAACAGCAATCCGAAGTCGAATACGCATTTCACGGACTCGCCGATTCCGGACAACACGTTCCCCGTGAAGTTCGCCAGCGGCGACATCGGGACCGCCACGGTCCGCGTGATCGCCGCCACGGATGGGCCGGCCGCAGCGAACCTCCCTGTGCCGAAGGCGCTCGATCACATTCCGGGGCCGCCGAAGGTGGTCACCTCCGACGCCGCTGGCAACGAGCGAGCGCTGCTTACGGGCAGTTCGCTCATCAACAAGGTGTCAGGCGGCATCAGCTATGCTGACATAAATATCGGCGACGTTCCCACCGCCCAGGCGGCGTTCGATAGTTTCAGCTATCGTGACAGCGCGGGAGACGATGTCACCACCACGCTCACCCCGGCGCAGCTCAGCGCGATCAACGCTGTCGCAGTGCCGCTCGTCGTGGTGCAGGATCCGCAGGGCAAGAACGTCGGCACCGCGACCTGGACCTACAGCGTCCCGGATCACGCGTTCGACTTTATCGCCGACGGGGAAACGCTGACTCTGACCTACATAGCGCGCGTCGAC
>JAEZEU010000378.1 GCA_023432885.1 Pseudomonadota bacterium
AAAATGCGGCAAGACAGCAGTATCCTGCTGTCGCATATTGGGCATCGTCGAATGCTCACGTGCAGGCGCACTGACCATCCGCGGGAAATCCCAACAGCTCGCTATGGCGTGCGCCGGGGCGCTAACAGTTACGGCAAAAACGGAATCTCGGGCGTTCTGATTTTCCGACCAGAAGCACGCCGCGCAAGCCGGCGGCCTCTCATTTTCGAGCTGGCGTTCATGTCGCCGATAAAGCGGGTGTGCCGAACCTTTTCCGCTACGCCTAGGATCCGACCTCTCCCCACACGCGGGGCGAGGTAAATCCTCACGCTTTGGCAGGCTCGCCGATCTTGTCCTGCGTCCTCGTCTGGAAATCGCTGGCGTCGTGGCGCTCATGGAGTTGGCTGGCAGGATCACCCCAGGTTCGGTTGACCATGCGGCCGCGCTGTACCGCCGGGCGCCTGGCGATCGCATCGGTCCAGCGCTGCACGTTCTTGTAGTCCTGCACCGAAAGGAATTCGCCCGCGCCATAGAGCAGGCCCTTGGCGAGCGCGCCGTACCACGGCCATACCGCGATATCGGCGATGGAGTAATCGCCGCCGGAGAGATATTCGACCTCCGCAAGCCGACGATCGAGCACGTCAAGCTGGCGCTTCACTTCCATGGCATAGCGGTCGATGGCGTATTCGATCTTGCTCGGCGCATAGGCGTAGAAATGACCAAAACCGCCGCCGAGAAAGGGCGCGCTGCCCATCTGCCAGAACAGCCAGGAGAAGCATTCGGCGCGCGTTTTGGTGTCGGTCGGCAGCAAGGCACCGAACTTTTCGGCGAGGTAGACCAGGATAGAAGCGGACTCGAAGACGCGGATCGGCTCCTTGCCGCTGCGGTCCATCAGGGCCAGGATCTTCGAGTTCGGATTGACCTCGACAAACCCGCTGCCGAACTGCTCGCCATCGATCTTGATCAGCCAGGCGTCGTATTCGGCACCCTTGTGGCCGAGCTCGAGCAGCTCTTCCAGCATCACCGTGGCCTTTACGCCATTCGGCGTCGCAAGGGAATAAAGCTGCAGCGGATGGCGCCCGATGGGCAGTTGCTTCTCATGCGTGGGACCTGCGATCGGGCGGTTGATGGCGGCAAAGCGCCCTTCGCTGTTCTTGTTCCAGGTCCAGACTTTGGGCGGTTCGTAGGCTTTTGTTTCAGTCACTCGGTCGCTCCGGATTGGATTTCGTCATTCCGGGATGTGCAAGCACCAGCCCCGGAATCTCGAGATTCCGGGTCTGGTGCTGCGCATCGCCCCGGAAAGACGGCTAACGTCAATATGGTGGGCACGCTTCGCTTTGCCTACCCTACCGACTTCTCTCAACAGCATGCCCGGGACAAGCCAGGACAAGCCTGGGCATGACGAAGGCGAGATGGTCACTATGCGGCTGCCGCTTGGCGCTGCTTCGCCGTCATGACAAAACCCTCATAGCCCTTTGCGGCAACCTCGTCGCATTTCTGCCGGTAGACCGGCACGCCGCCGATATAGGGCATGAAGATGCGCGGCTTGCCGGGGATGTTGGCGCCCATGTACCAGGATGCGGCCTGCGGGTAGAGCGTGGCGTGGGCGACCTCGTTGACATGGTCGACCCATTTGTCCTCGGCTGATGTCATCGCCTCCATGGTCACGAATCCGTTGTCGCGCATGTAGGCCAGGCAGTCGCTGATCCAGTCGACATGCTGCTCGATGGAGACCATCATGTTCGACAGCACCGACGGGCTGCCGGGGCCGGTGATGATGAAGAGGTTGGGAAAGCCCGCGCTCATCAGCCCGAGATAGGTACGCGGGCCTTCCGCCCATTTCTGGTTCAGCGTCCGGCGCTCGCGCCCGACGATGTCGATCTTTGCGACCGATCCGGTCATGGCATCGAAACCGGTCGCCAGCACCAGGACGTCTGCCTCATGGTCCCTGCCCGCGACGCGGACGGCGTTTTCGGCAATCTCCTCGATCGGGTTTGACTTGATGTCGACGAGCGTGACGTTCGGCCGGTTGAAGGTCGCGAAATAGTCGGTATCGACGCAGATGCGCTTGGTGCCGATGGGATGGCTGTCCGGCTGCAGCAGCTTTGCCGTTGCGGGGTCCTTGACGATTTCGGCGATCTTACCGCGGACGAAATCGGCGGCGGTATCGTTGGCGGCCTTGTCGAGCAGCACGTTGTTGTAGGCGGCCATGAACACCACGCCGCCATGCTGCCAGCCAGCCTCGTATCTGGCGCGGCGCTCGTTGTCGCCGTCGTCGAGCGCGCCGCGGTCGGGCTGCGGCGTGTAGATGCCGTTGCGCGCCACCTCGCGCGCGAAGCGACGCACTTCCGGATAGTTCTGCTTGAACCAGTCGCGTTGCCCCGCCGACAGCGGACCATTGCGGGCGGGAATGGAGAAATTCGCCGTGCGCTGGAAAACCGTCAGGTGCTTCGCCTGCTCGGCTATCACGGGCACGGCCTGGATGCTCGACGAGCCCGTTCCGATGACGGCGACGCGCTGGCCGGTGAAATCGACGCCCTCATGCGGCCAGTGGCCGGTATGATAAACCTTTCCCTTGAAGCGATCGAGGCCCTTGATGTCGGGCATGCGCGCATTCGACAGGCAGCCGGTGGCAAGTACGACGAACTTCGCCGTCACCGTCTTGCCGTCCGACGTCGTCACCGACCATGTGCCACTGCGCTCATCGAACTCGGCGCGCTCGACACGGGTATCGAACTGAATATCGGGTCGCAGGTCGAAGCGATCGGCGACATGATTGGCATAGGCCAGGATTTCGGGCTGCGGCGCGTAGCGCTCGCTCCAGTCCCATTCCTGTTGCAACTCCTCGGAAAACGAATAGGAATACTGCATGCTCTCGACATCGCAGCGCGCGCCCGGATAGCGATTCCAGTACCACGTGCCGCCGACGCCACTGCCCTGCTCGTAGACTCGTGCCGTCATGCCGAGCCCGCGCAGCCGGTGCAGCATGTACATGCCAGCAAAGCCTGCGCCGACCACGACGACATCGTAGCTCTCGGCCTTTGCGGCGGATGGCTGGGCGGACATGGACGTGTTCTCCCGAATATTGTTCTGATTTGCCCGCCAGCATTCTATCCGCAGCCGCAAAGCGCAAGATACAAAACTGCCGTTCCGGCTTGCGGAATTGACGCATCCAGATCAAACAACGGGCTATGCGCTGATCGCTTGGCTTTGCGGCTCCGGATGCGCTAGCGTCCGGCTTAGCCAGCGAACAATCAAGAACGAGCTGCCGGAAGGCCGCCGCCGGGAGAGAACGCAGAGATGAAATCGCCAGTCTGCGACATGCTGGGAATTGAGTTTCCCCTGTTCGCCTTCAGCCATTGCCGCGATGTCGTTGCCGCCGTCAGCCGCGCCGGCGGCTTTGGGGTGTTCGGCGCGACCACCCATTCGCCGGAGACGGTGGAGCAGGAGCTGAAATGGATCGACGAGCATGTCGACGGCAAGCCCTATGGGATCGACGTGCTGATCCCCGAAAACATCTCGACCGCGGGCGAGAAGAACGTGACCTGGAAGAGCCTGGAAGCGCGCATCCCCGTGCAGCATCGTGACTACACCAAAAAGCTTCTGAAGAAATACGGTGTCGAGCTGCAGACCACGAATGTTGCCGACAACCAGGCGCAGCCCTTCGATGCGCAGCGGGCGCTCGAAGTACTGGAGGTCTCTTTCAGCCACCCGATCCGGCTGATCGCCA
>JAEZEU010000293.1 GCA_023432885.1 Pseudomonadota bacterium
CGCACCCGAGGAGGTCCTCATGCGTAGATTTATTCATCCCGTCGCCGCCTTGGTCGGCGCTACGTGCTTCGCCGCCGCGATTTCGATCGCCTCGAACAGCGATGCCTTTGCGCAAGGAAAGCAGCAGCAGATGGCGCCGCCGCAGAAGCAGCAATCTCCCGCTCAGGCGGCACCGCCGCAGCCGGCGCAGGAGCCGGAGCTCAAACAGATCCCGCTGACGGACAAGCAGATCGAGGGCGTGCTGGCGGCACAGAAGGACATGGATGCGGTCAGCGGCAGCATTCCGGACAATGCTCCGCCTGATCCAAAGATCGATGCCAGGCTCGACGAGGTCGCCAAGAAGCACGGCTTTGCCGATTTTCCCGACTACAACACGGTTGTGGACAATATCAGCCTTGTGCTCGGCGGCATCGACCCGGCCACGAAGAAATATGTCGGCACCGAAGCCGCCATCAAGGCTCAGATCGCGCAGCTGCAGGCCGACAAGACGATGTCAGCCAAGGACAAGAAGGACGCGATCGCCGACCTCAACGAGGCGCTGAAGCAGAAGCCGCCGGAAGTCCAGAACAAGGGCAATATCGACCTCGTTCTCAAATATTACGACAAGCTTACCGAAGCCTTCGGTGAGGACCAGCAGTAAAATCGGCGACTCGATTCGATCGGCGGATCCACGCAACTGAGCCCCGGAGAGTGATCTCCGGGGCTTCTTCATTTCGATGGATGCTCAAGTCCGACTCGGTTGTCGTCCACACTGCGCATCGTCAAGCGGTCCGCTGAGCTCGGCGCTACCTTAGTACTGGTTTAGACATGGCGGAATCGGTGGCGATTCTCGTTCGCCGCCTTGTGGCAAACCTCGTCACATGCTGTAGAAACGCCGCGGGATGGCTTCAGCAACCAGCAAGCGATGCACCAACTTTGCGACCGCAAGGTTCATTGACCGTTCAGTCCCAACTTCGTAACGCGCTGGGGATTGGAATTCTGAGATTCTCGAGGAGACCTGAATGCGAGAGTTCTTCCGTTCCGTTGTCGTCACGCTGGGAATTACCTGCGTTGCGTGCGTTCTGGCGCTGGCCTCGACCGACATTGCGCTCGCGCAGGCCAGGCAGCCGCCGCCAGCGGATCCGGCCTTGAATAAGCAGATCGCGCTCACCGAGAAGCAGGTCGAAGCCGTGCTCGCGGCAAAGAAGGATTTTGATGCTATCGGCGACAAGCAGCTCGATAACGCTCCGGCGGATCAAAAAGGGCTCCCGCAGCTCAACGCCGCCGCCAAGAAGAACGGTTTCACCAACTACGCGGAGTACGCTGTCGCTGAAGCCAATATCCGCCTCGCGCTCGCCGGCTTCGACCCGGCGACCAAGAAATATGTTGGACCGGAAGCGGCGATCAAGGCCCGGATCGCGCTGCTGCAGGCGGACAAGACGATGTCAGCCGACGACAAGCAGGAAGCCCTTGGCGACCTCAACGATGCGCTGAAGTCGCCGCCGCCCCTGGTCTCGATCAAGTCCAACATCGATCTCGTCGCCAAACACTACGACAGGCTCAACGAGGCCCTCGCCGACGACGACCGGTAAACTTCAGAACTGCATTACGATCGGCGGATCAAAGCAAGAAGCCCCGGAGAGCGATCTCCGGGGCTTCTTCATTTCCGTGGATGCCCGAGCGTCCCCTCAGGTTTTGGTGCGCATGCGCATCATGAAGCTGTCGTAGCCGAGCTCGGCGACCTGGTTCCAGGCCAGCGAGTCGTTGCGGAACGCCGCCAGGCTTTCGTACATCTTCTTGAAGTGCGGGTTGGTCTTGGACAGATCGACGTAGATCTCGCCGGCCGCCTTGTAACAGGCCTCGAGCACGTCCTGCGGGAAAGGCCGCAGGATTGCACCGGCGACCAGCAGGCGCTTCAGCGCAGCCGGATTGACATAGTCGTACTTTGCGGTGACCCAGCTGAATGTGTCGCGCGAGGCAACATCGATCGCCGCCTGATAATGTTTGGGCAGCGCATTCCACTTGTCGATGTTCATGATGTTGTGGCCCTGGCCGGTGCCTTCCCACCAGCCAGGATAGTAGTAGTACTTCGCGACCTTCACGAAACCGAGCTTTTCATCATCATAGGGGCCGACCCACTCGGCCGCATCGAGCGTACCCTTTTCCAGCGCCGGATAGATGTCGCCGCCGGCGATCTGCTGCGGCACACCGCCGACCTTGCTGATGATGGTGCCGGCGAAACCGCCGACGCGGAATTTCAGGCCCCTGAAATCTTCGATGCTCTTCATTTCCTTGCGGAACCAGCCGCCCATCTGCGCGCCGGTCGAACCGGTCGGAATGCCGATGGAGTTGTATTCCTTCAGGAGGTCGTTGAGCATTTCGGTGCCGCCGCCGAAATTGAGCCAGGCGATATGCGAGCGGGTGTTGAGGCCGAACGGCAGCGATGTGCCGAAGGTGAACGCCGGGTTCTTGCCCCAGTAGTAGTACAGCGCCGTGTTGCCCATCTCGACGGTGGCGTTGGAAACGGCGTCGAGCACCTGCAGGCCGGGCACGATTTCGCCCGCGGCGAACGGCTGGATCTGGAATTTGTTGTCGGTGACTTCGGCGACGCGCTTGCAGAAATATTCGCAGCCGCCGTAGAGCGTATCGAGCGCCTTTGGCCAGCTTGCGGCCAGGCGCCACTTAATTTCTGGATTCGATTGTGCAATCGCGGGCGCCGCCACTGCGCTCGCGGCAAGACCGACGCCACTCACTTTCAAGAAATCACGACGTTTCATGCGCTTCCCTCTCCGATGTATGCCGACATCATCGACAAGGCGGCGATCTTGCTGTCGCCCTTTTATGCTCCGCCGATCGTCTGGCGTTCTGCTTTATCTGAAACCTGGCTTCCCGCACCCCTATGTTGGAGCTTTTCGAAATAGCCGAACGTATGAAATTCCAGACCGCGAGCAGGATGGCCAAAGGCCTTACGGGAATCAAGGGCATAGGCGGCGCAGCCTGCCCGCCGCCGCACAACGCAAGTGCGAAGGGAAACGGCGTAACCGGCGCATCTAGCACCAAAGTCGTAAAGCTTGCGGCCATTCCCGGGCGGCGCCCACGCGACACTGACGCGCCAGACATCATTCTGCTAGGAAAGTCCATGGTTGAGCCGGGAGTTCAAGCGATGGCAGGCAAGAAGGTTGTG
This sequence comes from Pseudomonadota bacterium, assembly GCA_023432885.1. Lineage (GTDB taxonomy): Bacteria > Pseudomonadota > Alphaproteobacteria > Rhizobiales > Xanthobacteraceae > Bradyrhizobium. The sequence continues at coordinate 3,164 of JAEZEU010000293.1, forward strand.
GTGGCAGGCGCGACCGGACTGGTCGGCAATGCCGCCCTGCGCCATTTCGAGCGTATTGAGGGGGTCGAAGTCATTGCCCTGTCGCGCCGCAAGCCGCGGCACTTGCATGAGGCCCGCCATGTGCCGATTGACCTAACCGATGCTGCGCATTGCGGGCAGGCCGCCACCGAACTGAGCGGCGCAACCCACCTCGTCTATGCCGCGCTCTACGAGGCGCCCAATTTGGTCGACGGCTGGCGCGATCCGAGCCAGATCGACACCAATGACCGCATGTTGCGCAACCTGATGGCGGCGCTCGAGCCGGTCGCGCCGGCGTTGAAGCATGTCACGCTGCTGCAGGGCACGAAGGCCTACGGCTCCCATGTCCGTCCGCTCAAGGTGCCGGCGCGCGAAGGCCGCTCGGAAATGTACGAGCAGCCGAATTTCTACTGGGCCCAGGAAGATTTCCTGCGCGGCCTGCAAAAGGGGAAGTCCTGGCACTTCAGCATCTTGCGTCCCGTGCTGATCGTCGGCCTTGCCATGGGCGGCGCCATGGATCTGATCCCGCCGCTCGGCGTCTATGCCGCTGTCTTGCGCGAGCAGGGACGTGACCTCGATTATCCCGGCGGTGCGCCGCGCGTGGGGCAGGCGGTCGATGTCGATCTGCTCGCGCGCGCCATCGCGTGGTGCGGCGAGTCGGATGCGGCGCGCAACGAAGCCTTCAACGTCACCAATGGCGACGTGTTCACCTGGGAAAACATCTGGCCGGCGGTGGCGGATGCGCTCCGCATGAAGCCGGGCAGGGCCGTGCCGCTGTCGCTGGCGCAGGAATCGAAAAGCTGGATCGCGCCATGGGATGAACTGAGGCGCAAGTACGACCTCGTTGCGCCCGGGCTGGAAGAATTCGTCGGGCTGTCCTTCCAGTACGCCGATTACCAGATGCGTTACGGCCAGGCCGAGCCCGGGCCGCCGTCGATCGTCTCCACCGTGAAGATCAATCAGGCCGGCTTTACCGAGATGATGGACACCGAGGCGATGTTCAAGAAGTGGTTCGCAGAGGCGAGCGCGAGTCGGCTGTTGCCCTAGCGATCCCATGACGGCGGTGCGCTCCCTCCCCCAGCTTTTGCCGGGTCGAGACGAGCGAAGGTCGCTCTTGGGTGAGGGACTCTCTCCGCGAGCGCTGAACTTCCCCCCCCACCCGGATGGCATCTGGCGATGCAATCCGACCTCTCCTCGCGAGGATGGGCGAAGCTATCGCGAATACGCTGCTTCCATCGCCCTGCGGGTCTTCACCGTCTCGTTGCCGGCGTCTAACTCGATGTCGCCCCAACGTACAACCGCGCCATGGGCGACATCGTTCTTCAGCTTGACCCCGTGGGCGAGCCCGATCGGCAGCGCGCCCGCTTTCAGGCTCGCCGCCGCCGGCATCAACTTGCCCCAGACGGTGTAGCCACCTTCGCCGTCGAGCATCTCGCCGGCGCGCAGGTTTTTCTTCGCTACGGCGGCGACATCGCCGCGAAAGCCGTGCGGCTGGCCCGTCGGCTCCCTGCGCAGCGCCGCCGACAAAATGGAGATGTTCAGCTCGAGCCCAATCAGGTGATAGGGCTTGTACATCGCAGCATAGCGCCCGCTGGAATCGGTCTTCAGCCCGTATTGGCGGAAACAGTCGGCTGCGTAGTCGTTCGGGGCCTCCAGTACGACATAGACGCCCCAGCGCAGGTCGCGAAACACCGGGCGGCCGTCGCGCTCCAGCGACGACACCACTTCCACCACGCCGGACTTCTCCAGTACGCCGCCTTTCTCGCGCGGCCGCATCACGTGGGGCAGATCGTCGACGCCGCAGGGCGGAAACAGCAGGCCATCGGCCGGAACGTCGAGCCCGCAGGCATTGGCGATTGCTGCCATCTCGATGGCCGACTTGGTGCCGTCGAGGAACGAGTTGAACATCTGCGGGTTCATGCCCGCCGATTGCGCCTCGCCGGCGGTGAGGCCGTAATGCTGCCACACGCCCTCCGGCGTCACATCGTGATAGGCCGGCAGATATTTCGTGCCCTTGCCGGCGGCAACGACGCGGAATCCGGTTGCGCGCGCCCAATCCACCATTTCGGCCGTGAGCGCCGGCTGGTCGCCATAGGCGAGCGAATAGACAACGCCGGCCTTGCGCGCTTCTTCGGCGAGCAGCGGCCCTGCGAGCACGTCGGCCTCGACGTTGACCATCACGATATGCTTGCCCGCGTCGATCGCCGAGCGCGCATGCCGGATGCCCACGGCGGGATTCCCGGTTGCTTCCACCACGACCTCGATACCGCCTGAGATCGCCTTGCCGCCATCTGCGGTGAAATGCGTTGCCGCAATCCGCTCGTCCTCCCAGCCGACGGTGCGGCAGGCGTCCTTGGCGCGCTGCGGATCGAGGTCGACGATGACGGGCACGTCGAGGCCGGGCGTATGCGGCACCTGGGACAAGAACATGGACCCGAATTTGCCGGCGCCGATCAGCGCAACGCGTACGGGCTTGCCGGCGGCGCGGCGGGCGTTGAGGAGGTGGGAGAGATTCATTGAACAGCAATCCAGCCGATAGAGCAGGCGGTGTGTTTTATCCGTCATGCCCGGGCTTGTCCTGCCTTGTCCCGGCCATCCAAGTCTTTGGCCAAGAAACAAGGTCGTGGATGCCCGGGACAAGCCCGGGCATGAGACGGTGGTGTGTCGTCGCTACTCCGCCGCCTGCCGCGGCGTACGTGCCAGCCGCACGAGGGCGTCGTCGGCCACCGTCTCGATCGGCGTGAAATCCCGGTGGGCGATGTAGTCCGGCCGCGTCGGCGTGCGGATGTAGTTCGAGACCGCGTTCAGCGTCAGATACACGATCTTGCGCGGGTAGGGCGTGATGTTGCCGGCCGAGCCATGCACGAGATTGCCGTGGAACATCAGCATGCCGCCGGCCTTGCCGGTCGGAGCGACAATGCCGCCTTCCTTCACTAGACGCGTTACCGTCTCCTCGTCCAGCGTCCACAGCGGATAGGAGGTGGTCTTAAGATCATGCGAAGCCTTCAGGTCTCCGGCGTGCTGGCTCTTCGGCACCAGCATCAGCGGGCCGTTGATCGGCATCACCTCGTCGAGGAAGATCGCGATGTTCATGGCGCGCGGCAGCGGCATGCCGTCATCGCGCTTCCAGGTGCCGTAGTCCTGGTGCCATTGCCAGACGTCGCCGGTGAACGCCGCCTTCGCGTTGATCTTGAACTGGTGCATATACACCTTTTCGCCGAACAGCTGCTCGATGGGCTCGATCATGCGCGGGTGCCTGCCGAGGGTGCCGAAGGCCTCGTTGTAGAGATGCGCGGCAAAAGCGGTGCGCGGCGCACCGCTCTTCTCGCGCCACACCTCGGGCCGGTTGGCGTCGTAAATGCCGACGGCTTCGCGGGCGAGGAAATCGACCTCTTCCTGGGAGAACAGTTCGGGAAGGAACAGCCAGCCCTCGCGGTGAAAAAATTCGATCTGCTGCGGCGTCAGTTTCATGGTTTCCTCTCCCTTGCTTCTTGTTTGTCCTCCGGGGCGCGCGTACCGCAAACCCGGAAGGCTCGCTTCTTAACCTCTGGATCCCCCGATGCGCGATTGCGCATCTGAGGTTCGCACGGCGCGACGCCCCGGAATGACGCGCGGGGCTACGCGGCCTTCTCGTTGCATGCCTTCAGCCTCTCTTCCGTCATCCGTCCCGCCCCGAGCGCATGGACGTGGGCGGCAGCTTCCGCCGCCTTGGCATTGCCCGACAACACATGCGCAGCGATGGTCTCGTGCTCGTGCCAGGCGTTTTCGCGGTAATCGAGCTCGGCGAGCACAGTCGCCATCGAGCGGCGCATATGCGGCCAATGCGGCGCTATCATCTCCTCGATCGCGGGATTGCCCGACAGCGCATAGATTGCGCGGTGAAAATCGACGTCGCGGGCGATCAACTCGGCGAGGGGCGTCCGGGCGCTGATGGAGCGCCCCGCCATCAGCGAGGCTTCGAGCGACGCGCGGCCGTCCGGGTCGGTGCTGGCGCGCGCGGCAGCCAGCCTTGCCGCCAGCGCGTCAATGGCGCCACGGACCTCGTACAGCTGGCGGATGCGTTCCGGGTCGAGCCGGGTCACCTCGAAGCCGCGGCGGCCGCTTTCGGCGACGAGGCCCTGCCGGTGGAGTAAATGCAGCGCATGGGAGACCGGCTGGCGCGACACCCCGAGCCGGTCGGCAAGCTCGTTCTGGCGGATGCGTTGGCCGGGCGGCAGCGAGCGATCGATGATCGCTTCAAGGATCCGCGCATAGACCTGGTCGATCAGATTGGGGAGGGGGTCGAGCGGGATCATGGCCGGCCGTCCTTGGAATACGGAATTCCGTATTCGGAAGCTAGTGCCATTTGCCGGAGCCGGTCAAGGGCCTCAGAACGACGGCTGTTCGGTGACATCGTGGTACGGCCCGGGCTCATCTGAGTGGGCGGCTAGCTCCCTTGCCCAGCTCCTTGAGCAGCCGCGTCAGCAGATAAAGCCGGGGCATGATCGAGCCGGCATCGTTGGACTTGCCGCGGCGTTCGTCCGGAGCAACAGCGATCGCCGGAGCTGCCAAGGCGAGGACGAGGACGCACAGAGGCCACCCCTCTACGAGCCCGCTAGAAAATCCAGCACGATCTCGCAATATTTCTGCGGCTGCTGTTCGAACATCGGATGCGTCGCGCCCACGATCATTTCGGTGCGCGAGCCCTTCACATGCGCGGCCAATGCGTGCAGCACCAGGGGCAGCGTGCCTTTGGTGTTGGCGCCGCCGATGAACAGGGTGGGCGTCCTGATCGCCGCGGCATCGGCCCTCGAGAAGGGCGGGCGCTGGTCGCGGGTCTGGCCGATCAGCGTCGTCGCATTGTCGCGCAATAGCTGCTTCGGCGCCGCCGGAAGCCGCTTCCAGGCGCCCGGGCCTTCCAGCGCGTCCATAAACAGCTGCAAGCCGCCGTCGATATCGCCCTTGGCGATCACCTCGGCTGACGCCGCGATCCGCCCCGCAAGCGGCGACGGTCCGGGCTTGAAGTTCGGGTCGAGGGAGCCGTCGAGCTCGCCGCCGGGTTCGGCCAGGATCAGCTTGCGCAAGAGGTCGGGCCGCCGCTGCGCGACGCGGAAACAGATATGCCCGCCGCGCGAATGTCCCATCAGGTCGACCGGCTTCTGCTCGATCTGCGCGACGAAGGCGATGACGTCATCGACATGCTGGGCGATCGAATAGGTGTCGCCGATGCCGTCCCAATGGTCAGGGAAGAAGTGCCGCAGGCTGACGGCGATCACGCGATGCTTTCTTGTCAGCGGTCCCAGCACCGCCGACCAGATGCGGAAGTCGCACAGCGAGCCGTGGACGCAGACCAGCGGCGGCGCCCCGGGCTGGCCCTGGCCCAGATCGATATAGGCCATGTCGTATCCATTGACGCGCAGGGTTTGCATTGGCGACTCGCTTGGCAGAGAGATTATGGGGGAGGGAGCGCCATCATTCCATGGAACAACGCCCTGTGCCCAGCGCGAGATCGGCGCACAGGGCTGCATTCCCGCTGGACAAGTACTGTTGATGCCTCGGAATCCGTTCGGAATTCGGGTGGATAGCAACAATTTCCAAGCCTAGATTTGGGCCAACAACTTACGACGGGCAGAAAGCTTGGAAGGAGCAAGCCATGACCCAGCAGCAATTTGCGATCTTCGATACGCCGATCGGCGCTTGCGGCGTGATCTGGGGCGCGCGCGGCATCACCGGCGTGCAGCTGCCGATGGGCAACGAAGAAAAGACGCGCAATCGGATCCACCAGCGGGGCGGCGATATCCCCGAAGCCGAGCCGCCGGCCGAGGTGAAGCGCGCGATCGGCGCGATGAGGGATCTGCTCGAAGGCAAGCCGAACGACCTTGCCGGAATCGTGCTCGATCTCGAAGGCGTGCCCGAATTCAACCGCGGCGTCTATGACATCGCGCGGAAAATTCCGCCCGGACAGACCATGACCTATGGCGACATCGCCAAGAAGCTTGGCGGCGTGGAATTGTCGCGCGACGTCGGCCAGGCGCTCGGCCGCAACCCGTGCCCGATCGTGGTGCCCTGCCATCGCGTTCTTGCCGCCGGCAACAAGCCCGGCGGTTTCTCTGCCAATGGCGGCGTCGTGACCAAGCTGAAGATGCTGGCGATCGAAGGCGCGGCTGTGAACCACACGCCGAGCTTGTTTGACTGACGCGTCCGGCGCGTTCGCATCTAGCGGGTGCGCCTCGGCAATTTCGGCAATCTGCGGCTATCGAACCTGGGCACCTGCTTGTCCGCTTCCGACTTGGGCGGCCGCTCTTCACTAAGAATGAGAGTTCCCTCAAGATGGACGCCGGGGAACTGCTTCGCCGTGGCGATGTAATGGCCGATTTTGCCGGGGCACGTTCCCTCGAGTGTCAGCTGTAGATCATCACGGGTACCAAAGACCGTCAGCCATCCTTCTGCGGAATGCCGTCTGGTTGTGACGGTCGCCGTAAATCGGTCGCCGTCGAGCTGGTAGGTGCCTCTGTAATCCATGATGCCGTCGCGACCGCAGATTTGGCCATTCTCCACGTGCACGATGCCCGTGCCTTGGCCCTGCGGAGTCTGGAACCATGCGAGATATGTGCCGTCCTTTAGCATGGCAGAACTCTCCGGACTGAGGACAGATGATCGGGCCACCAGTGCTAAGACTTGGTTAAGCTTCTGTCGACCGCGGGCGCGACTCCAGCCTCGCACCGCTGAAGGCTCGGGCCGCCTACGGCGCCTCGCAGGAAAACCCGTTGCCCTTGCGCCTGATCCTGCCGACCGAGGGCGAGGGGAAATGCGCCGTGCAGCACAAGGTGTCGGTGTCGCAATAGCGTTCCAGGAAGCCGCGCCGGGTCGTGCCGGCTACCGCCTGGTCGACGTCAAACTTCATTGACAGCTCGGGATAGAGCGCCTGCAACGGTGAATGAATGAGGTCGCCGGAAAACACTGCCTCGTCCTTGCCTTTGCCGAGCCTGAAGGCGGAATGGCCGGGCGTGTGGCCCGGCGTCGGCAGGATGCGGAGGTGATCGCCGATGGCGTGGTCGTCGCCGACCACCTCGTGGCGCTTTGCATCGACGATCGGCATCACGCTGTCGCCGATCGCCGGCACCGGGGTCTTGGCGTGCGTTTCGATCCAGAAATCGAACTCGGTCCTGCCGAACATATACTTCGCCTTGGGAAAAGTCGGCACCCAGCGGCCGTTCTCCAGACGCGTATTCCACCCGACGTGGTCGACATGCAGATGCGTGCACATGACATAGTCGATGTCGCCGACCGAAATGCCCGCCGCCGCCAGCGCCCGCATGTAGGTATCGTCGGTCTTCATGTTCCATTTCGGCCGTTGCGGCCGCGGCTTGTCATTGCCGATACAGCTGTCGATCAGAATGGTGTGGTGCGGCGTCTTCACCACATAGGACTGAAAGCAGAGGATCAGCACGTCGCTCGCATCGAGCGCTTTGGCGGCCTGCATCCACGCGCGGTTCTCCGCCAGCACTTCCGGCGTCAGCGCAGGCAGAAAATCCAGCGCGGGCAGGAATGTCGTTTCCTGCTCGATGATGCGGTGGATGGTGAGGTCGCCGGCCTTGAAGGTGAGGCTCATGAGAACACCCTTTACGCCGGCGGCGGCAGCGAGATCTTCACCGACGGGCGTTCCAGCATCTTCTGATGGAACTTGTCGAGCTTGGGAAAGGCCTTGCGCCAGCCGCAATCAGCGAAGCGGAAGTCGGCATAGCCGAGCACGCAAACGAGCCCGATCTGCGCAACATCGAGCGGCCCGTTCAATACGTCGTCGCGGTTTTCGAACCGCGCCATGCCGGTCCACGCCCTGTTCCAGTGGTCGTCGCTCCACGCCTGCCATTGCAGCCCCTTCGGCCGCGTTATTTTCTCGTAACGGCACAGCAGCATGGAATCGAGCATGCCATCGAGCAGCGAGTGATCCGTCTTCACCTGCCAGCGCTTGCGGCCGTAGCCGGGGATCAATGCCCCGGCGCCAATCTCGTCGAGATATTCGACGATGACGTAGGAGTCGAGGATGACGTCGCCTTCGTTGGTGATCAGGACCGGCAGCTTCTTCAGCGGCGTGATCTTCGAATATTCTTCATTGACCTGTCCGGGCGTGACGGTTTCCGGGACCAGTTCGATCTTGTCGATCAGCCCGAGTTCGATCGCGGCAATCCGCACCTTGCGGGCAAAGGGCGAGGCCGGAGAGAAGGTGAGTTTCATGGGGACATGTCCTCGAAGGGTTTCTTCTTCTTCGTCATGCCCGGGCAAAAGCGCGAAGCGCGTCTTCGTCGAATTGTCCCAGGCGTCGACGTCTTTCCTTGCGCGGCTCCAAGACGTGGATGGCCGGGTCAAGCCCGGCCAGGACGCATGGGTGGAGCGCAGTGCAGCGTCCCCTACGCCGCAATGATCTCCTGCCGCTGCTCGCCTAGGCCTTCGATGCCGAGCGTGACGACGTCGCCGACGTTGAGGAACTGCGGCGGCTTCATGCCGGTGCCGACGCCGGGCGGCGTGCCGGTGGTGACGATGTCGCCGGGCAGCAGCGTCAGGAATTGCGAGACATAGGAGATGCACTTGGCGATGGAGAAGATCATGGTCGAGGTCGAGCCGGTCTGGCGGCGCTTTCCGTTGACGTCGAGCCACATCGACAGCTTCTGCACGTCGGCAATTTCGTCCTTGGTCGCGACCCACGGCCCGACCGGGCCGAACGTGTCGTGTGACTTGCCCTTGGTCCACTGGCCAAGACGCTCGATCTGGAAGTTGCGCTCGGAGACGTCGTTGCAGCAGCAATAGCCCGCGACGTGATTGAGAGCATCGGCTTCCGAGACATACTTGGCGCGGGTGCCAATGATGGCGGCGATCTCCACTTCCCAGTCGAGCTTGGTGGAGCCGCGCGGCTTCTCGACGGGGTCATTGGGGCCGGACAGCGCGGTGTTGGCCTTGATGAAGAAGATCGGCTCGGTCGGGATGGGCGAACCCGTTTCCTTGGCATGGTCGACATAGTTGAGGCCGATCGCGACGAACTTGGAGATACCGGTGATGGGAGCGCCGAAACGGGGATTGCCGGATACGGCCGGCAGGGAGGTGGGGTCGATCGCGGCCAGCTTCTTCAGCGACTCCGGCGAATAGGCGGCCCCGTCCAGGTCCTTAACATGGGCCGACAGATCGCGGAGCTGGCCGGATTGATCGATCAGGCCGGGCTTTTCCGCACCCTTGGCCCCGTAACGAACAAGCTTCATTTTCAGCACTCCCTTTTGGGTTTGTTACTTGCAGGCTTATTGGAACAGCGCGGGCGGGATTGCAACTGCCATGGGCTCCCTGCCGCAACGCAGTACTGATCCTCGGGATGGCCCCGGGGCCTTATGTTCGAGACCGCTAAGACGCGTTCCTCAGGAGCGGCACAGGCCGCGTCTCGAAGGATGGACCGCCGGCGAGAGGGGTCTGAAAGGCCCATGAGCGTCACAGCGCGACAAACTTAAAAGCGTCGCCTTCGCGCCTGATATGGCCGCCGTTGAAATGACCACCGATCACCACGATCGGCTGGTCGGCAAAGCGGGAGAACAATTCCCGCCGGGTTCTCGCCGACTGCTTTGGATCGGAATCCGCAGTTGAGGACCAGTCGAGATGCGCCATCTGGCAGGGATGATGGGCCACATCCCCCGTGAGCAGGGCTTCCTCGCCCTCCGACTTGATGTGGATGCTCATATGGCCGGGGCTGTGGCCCGGCGTCGGGATCAGCGTGATCTCCTCGGTCAGCACCTGATCGCTGGCCATCAGGTCGGCCTTGCCGGCATCCGCGATGGGCTTCACGGAGTCATTGAAGACGGCGAGATGGGCGGGATCGTCGCTGTGGTCGCGCCAGTGCTCGAATTCCGTCTTGCCGAACAGGTAGCGTGCCTTGGCAAAGGTCGGCACCCATTTGCCGCCGACGAGGCTGGTGTTCCAGCCGACGTGGTCGACGTGCAGATGCGTGCACAGCACGGTGTCGAATGTGTCGGGGGGAAAGCCGGCCGCCGTCAGCTTCTCCAGGAACGGATCCTTGCGGCTGTTCCAGGTCGGCACGTTCCGGCCCTGCTTGTCATTGCCGAGGCCCGTGTCGACGATGATGCGGCGTGTCGGCGTCTCGACCACCAGCGAGTGGATCGACATCTTCAGCCGGCCTTCCTCATTGGCAAAATGCGGGATCAGCCACGGCAATTTCTGGATTTCCTCTTTGGTGGCCAGCGGCAGGATAAATCGCGTGTGGCCCACCGTCTCCATCTCGACCACCTTTGTTATCTTGACCTTGCCCACCTGCCACTGCATCCGCGTTCCCTTCTTCTTGAGTTTGTTGCCGCGCAGATTGCGGGTTTCCGGCGCATTAGGCAATGGATCATCCGCGGGGCAGGCGCGTTGATGCATGGCAACAGAGGAGCAGGCCATGCCGGAGCTCAACATTTCCCGCGAGAAGGTCGCATTCCTGATCGAGCGGGCGCGCGAATTCGACGTCAAGGATCTGCCTGCTGACGAGGGGGCCGGCTCGAATCCGGCGGATGACGAGGATATCGACGTGCTGGAGGACACCGGCGGCGATCCCGTTGTGCGCGAGCTTGCGAGCTTCATTGGCGCCATGAACGAGGACGAGCAGGTCGACCTCGTCGCTCTGATGTGGCTCGGCCGTGGCGACGGCGGCCTCGAGGACTGGAACGAATTGCGCGCCCGCTCGGCCGAGCGCCGCAGCACCTGTCGTAGCCCCCGACGCGAAACCGTCCGCTACCTGCTCGGGGAGCCCTTGCTGGGTGATCTCCTCGCCGAAGGGCTGGGGCGCTTCGGCTATTCATGGGCCGACGAGGAGGGACGGCTGGTTGCAGATTCCTCTAGTGAGAGCGAGCGCAGTCAACAATGACGGTGCCGAGCTTGTCGCCTTTCTCGACGGCGAGATGCGCTTCTGACGTGTCCGACAGCGCGAATTGCCCCGCGATATTGTGGATGCGCGCGCCCGCCGCGAGCCACTTGGTGATGTCGGTCTGAGCGGCCGCGAGCAGGGGCGGCGGCAGCGCGAACAGCACCAGCGAGCGCAGGGCGATGCATTTCTCCATCAGCTCCCGCATCGGCACCACGGGCGCGCGGTTGCCGTTGGTGGCGTAGACCGCAATGGTCGAATTCGTGCCCATCAGTTTCAGTGTGGTCCCGATATTGCCGCCGAAATCGACATCGACGACGCGGTCGACGCCGCGCCCGCCGGTGAAGGCCATCGCCTTGGCCACGACATCGTCGGACTTGTAATTCACCACGAGATCGGTGCCGCCAAGCCGCGCTTGCTCCGCCTTGGCCGCCGAACTCACCGTCGCGATCACCTGCGCGCCGCCCCATTTTGCAAGCTGCACCGCATAATGCCCAACTGCGCCGGCGCCGCCAGTCACCAGCACCTTCTTGCCCACGATGGGCCCGTCGCAAAACAGGCACGTCCAGGCGGTCATGCAGGGAATGCCGAGCGTGGCGCCTTGCGCGAAGGACAGGTTGTCAGGCAGCGGCGTCACCAGATGCTCGGATAGTGCGATATATTCCGCCGCCGTGCCAAAGGCGCGGCCGTTGCGCTGGCCGTTGAACAGCCAGACGCGCTGGCCGATCTTGAGACGCATCACGCCGTCGCCGACCTGGTCTATGATCCCGGCGCCATCACTGTTCGGGATCACGCGCGGATATTCCATCGCGCGATAGCTGCCGCCTCGGCGGCCGACATCGGCGGGATTGACGCCTGAGGCCTCCAGGCGGATGCGCACCTCACCGGGACCTGCGGCCGGCGTCGGCATCTCACCGTAGGTGAGAACTTCCTTGGCCGGCCCCGTGCGTTCGTACCAGACTGCTCTCATCTGGCGACGGCCTTCCGAAGTTCGTAAGTCATTGCTGCAAACCCATGCGAACTTCGGAAAGCGGCACCGGAGAAGACAGACGCTGATCATAGTGCCGCTTGTCGATCTGAAATTCCTGGTAGAACTCGCGGCACACACCGCAGGAACTTCGAACCGCAGCACTAGTCTAGAGAGTGCCCGGGAATGCGCCGCCGTCGAGCAGGATATTCTGGCCAGTGATGTAGCCGGCCTTGTCGGCGCAGAGAAATGCGCAGGCAAGACCAAACTCCTCCGGATCGCCGAAGCGGCCGGCCGGATTCTGCTTGGAGCGCTCCGCCAGCAGGGCATCCGGCGTGATCCCGCGTTTCTCCGCCTCCGCCTTGGCGGTATTGCGCAGCCGGTCGGTGACAAACGGTCCCGGCAAGAGGCCGTTGATGGTGACGTTGTTGATCACGGTCTTGCGCGAGAGGCCGGCGATAAAACCGGTGAGGCCGGCGCGCGCGCCATTGGAGAGACCGAGGATGTCGATCGGCGCCTTCACCGCCGCAGAGGTGATGTTAACGATGCGGCCGAATTTCCGCGCCATCATTCCGTCCACCGTCGCCTTGATCAGCTCGATCGGTGTGAGCATGTTGGCGTCGATCGCCTTGATCCAGTCGTCGCGGGTCCAGTTGCGGAAATCGCCGGGCGGCGGCCCGCCGGCATTGTTGATCAGGATGTCCGGATTCGGGCAGGCCTTCAGCACGGCCTCGCGCCCGGCCGGCGTCGTGATGTCGCCGACGATCTCGGTGACCATGATGCCGGGATTCTTCTTCCGGATTTCGTCGGCTGTCGCTTTCAGCGCCTCTGCGCCGCGCGCGGTCAGCGTGACGTCCACGCCTTCATTGGCCAGCGCCATCGCGCAGGCGCGGCCGAGACCCTTGCTGGATGCGCAGACGATGGCGCGGCGGCCTTTGATCCCAAGATCCACTGTTTCGCTCCCGTAACTACCGGATGATTTTGGTTAGACTGGCAATCACTCTAGCCAACCTCGATGGCGCTGATAAGGGACCGCTCGCCGCAGAAATGCATGACGGGGAAGACGGCCATGCCGTGGCGCCGCCGCCTAGATGTTCCGCTCTTTCTTCAGGCGGTCGATCGTCGCCGCGACATCGGGTGGCAGCGAGCGGAAGCCCATTTGACCGGCCGTGGAGAACAGCGGCCGCAATTGCGAGCCCTTCAGGAAGGCCGGCTCGCGGTTGGCCGGCAGCAGCTTGTCGAAGATCAGGACGAAGGTGGTGGCGACAAGCACGACGCGGACCGCGCCGAGTGCCGCCCCGCCCAGACGGTCAGCGATCCCGGCCTCGCTGCCGATGGCCTCGTCAAGCGCTATGCGCGCCAGTTTGCCCAGCCCCATGCCGGCAACCAGGAAGATGCCGAAGAATACCGGCCAGTTCTGCAGAAGAGGTGATGGCGCGCCGGGCGCGGCGGTATCGAGGCTAGGGGAAATCAACGACATGACGCACAAGGTGATCGGCAGCGCGATCGTGTAGGCGAGGATGGCGATCGCGCTTCGCAGCAGGCCCGTTTTGAAGCCGGCGGCGATGGCAAAGAGCGATCCGAGGTAAACGGCAATATCGAAACTGTTCATGCAACACCGCGCCGGAGCATCCCGCAGCTTCGTCAATGAATCGGGTTTGCGTTCGCTAAAATCGTCTGTATCACTGCGACCGCATTGTTTCGGGAAGAAAGTCATGTCCGATCTGTTCGACGTCAGCAACGAAGTCATCCTCATCACGGGCGCGAGCCAGGGGCTGGGACGGCAATTTGCGCGCCTGCTCGCGGCGCATGGCGCGGCGGTGCTGCTGGCGGCGCGGCAGGCCGCGAAGCTGAAAAGCCTCGAACAGGAGATCACTGCCAAGGGCGGCCGCGCGGCGGCGGTGCAGCTGGACGTCACCGAATTGGGCTCCCTGGCCAAGGCGCTCGACGCGGCCGAAGCCGCCTTCGGCCCGGTGACGGTCCTGATCAACAACGCCGGCATCGCCATCGAAAAGCCCGCGACCGAGCAGACGGAGGCGGACTGGGACGCCGTGATCAACGCCAATCTGAAGGGCGCCTATTTTCTTGCAACCGAGCTCGCGCGGCGCATGATCGCGCGCAAGCAGCAGGGCAATATCGTCAACATTGCCTCCGTGCTCGGCACCGGAGTCCTGAAGGCGGTTTCGCCCTACGCGATTTCCAAGGCCGGCATGATCCAGGCTACCCGCGCGATGGCGCTGGAGCTCGCCGGCAACGGCATTCGCGTCAATGCGCTGGCGCCCGGCTATATCGACACCGAGATGAATCACGATTTCTGGGCAACGCCCGCGGGCGAGCGACTGGCGAAGCGGATTCCGCAGCGCCGCGTCGGCGCGGAGTCCGATCTCGACGGCGCCATCATGCTGCTGGCCTCCAACGCCTCGCGCTACATGAC
>JAEZEU010000408.1 GCA_023432885.1 Pseudomonadota bacterium
GAGTCCGACAGCAGCACGCCCGAGCCGCCGGCGCCGGTGATGATCAAGACGTTTTCGCCCTTCGGCGTCGGCAGCACCGGCACGCCGCGCGCGAATTCCAGCAACTGCCGCAAGGAACGGGCACGGATCACGCCGGACTGCTTGAACACGTCCTCATAGATCTTGTCGTTGCCGGCGAGCGCGCCGGTATGCGAGGACGCCGCTTTCGCGCCGGCTGACGTGCGGCCCGCCTTCAATACGATCACCGGCTTCTTCTTGGATACGCGTTTGGCAGCTTCGGCGAAGGCGCGGCCGTCTTTCAGGTCTTCGCAGTGCTGCGCGATGAGGTTGGTGTTGGGATCCTGCTCGAAGAAGGCGAGCAGGTCGTCCTCGTCGATGTCGGACTTGTTGCCAAGGCCGACGATCGCCGACACGCCCATCTTGGCCGAGCGCGAGAAGCCGATGATCGCCATGCCGATGCCCCCCGACTGGGACGACAGCGCCGCATGGCCCTTGACGTCATAGGCGGTGCAGAAGGTGGCGCAGAGATTGGCCGGGGTGTAGTAGAAGCCGTAGATGTTCGGCCCCATCAGGCGGATGTCGTATTTCTTGCCGACCTCGACGATTTCGGCCTGCAACTCCGGCGCACCGGCCTCGGCAAAACCCGATGGAATCAGCACCGCGCCCGGGATTTTCTTTTCGCCGCATTCGGCGAGCGCGCCCGCCACGAACTTTGCGGGGATCGCGAACACCGCAACGTCGATCACGCCGGGCACGTCCTTGACGCTCTTGTAGGCCTTGTAGCCCAAAATCTCGTCGGCCTTCGGGTGGATCGGCAGGATATCGCCCTTGTAGCCGCCGTTGATGAGGTTCTTCATCACGGAGTTGCCGATCTTGCCGTCTTCGGCGGAAGCGCCGATCACCGCAACCGCCTTCGGCTGCATGATGCGGTTCATCGCCTTCACGATCTCTTCGGTCGGCCGCGGCTTCGGCCTCGGCTTGTAATTGAAATCGACGACGATGCGCACGTCCGCAGCGATCGCGTCCTTCTTCGTGGCGAACACCGGATTGAGGTCGAGTTCGACGATTTCAGGGAAATCGCTGACCAGCTGCGAGACCTTCACAATGACATCGGCCAGTGCGTCGCGGCTGACGGGATCGCCGCCGCGCACGCCCTTGAGCATGTCGTGGGCCTGGATGCCGTCGAGCATCGAGAGCGCATCGTCCTTTGTCGCGGGCGCAAGGCGGAAGGTGATGTCCTTCAATACTTCAACCAGCACGCCGCCGAGGCCAAAGGCCACCAGCTTGCCAAAGGAGCCGTCGGTGATGGAGCCGACGATGACTTCCGTGCCGCCGGCCAGCATCTGCTGCACCTGGACGCCCTCTATCTTAGCGTCGGCCTTGTACTTCTTCGCATTCGCCAGGATGGTGTCGTAGGTCTTCTGGGCGTCCTCGGCTGTCTTCACGCCGACCACCACGCCGCCGGCCTCCGTCTTGTGCAGAATATCCGGCGAGACGATCTTCATGACCACAGGGAAGCCCATGCCGCTGGCGAGCTTGCCGGCCTCGGCGGCCGACTTCGCCACGCCCTCCTTCGGAACCGGGATGCCATAGGCGTCGCAGACCAGCTTGCCCTCCGGCGCTGTCAGGCTGGTGCGCTTCTCGGCTTTGACGGCATCAAGCACCTTACGGACGGCATCTTGGTTCGACATTTGCGATTCCTCCTGGAGCCTTCTCGCGGTGGCTTCCTTGGCATTTGACATCGGGCTCACTCTTGGCACAGCAATTTATGGTATTTGGTATACCAGAGCGCGGCTTGTCAAGCCAGCATAGCGCGCCAAGCCACGGAAAACAGAGGCAACTTGACACACTGGTATTTGGTATGCCAAAAACCTCCGCACCTTTCTTCTGGTAAAAGAGTCTCCCCTAAGGAGGAGGAGACGAGTCGTGCCCGACACCAAAGCAACCAAGGCGCCGCCAATCATGGCTGATGCAGACATTGCGATCGTTCGGATTGCGCCAGAGACGAGCTTCAAGAACAAGGCCTACGAGGCGTTGAAGGAAGCCATTCTCAAGATGGACATCTATTCCTCGCCCGAACCGGTCATGTTGGACGAGCGCGCGCTCTCGGAGCGCCTCGGGGTCAGCCGCACGCCGATTCGCGAAGCGATCGCGATGCTCGAGCAGGACGGCTTCGTGAAGACGGTGCCGCGCCGCGGCATCATCGTCGTCCGCCGCACCAAGAACGAGATCGTCGACATGATCCGTGCATGGGCGGCGCTCGAGAGCATGGCGGCGCGCCTGATCACGACCACCGCGCGCAAAAAAGACATCACCGCACTGCGCGACTTCTTCAAGGACTTCAGCAAGGACCGCCGGCCGGAAGATCACGTCGAGGAATACTCCAGGGCCAATATCGCCTTCCACCAGGCGCTGATCTCGCTGTCGGAGAACCAGGTCCTGGTCGACATGACGAACGACATCCTGCTGCATGTGCGCGGCTACCGGCAGCTCACGATCGGCCGCAAGGATCGCACCGCGACTTCCCTGCCCGAGCATCTCGGTATCATCGAGGCGCTGGAGGCCCGCGACACCGAGCTTGCCGAAAAGCGCGCCCGCGACCACACGCTGGGTCTTGCCGCCTACGTCGAGGCGCATGGCCAGGAATTGTTCACCTAAGAGACGAAGAAGAAAATTCGTCCAAACCACCGATCAGGGAGACCACGCCCCATGCTGAACACCGCAGTCAAGTCCGAGGCACCGGGCACCGAGCAGGAACTGACCGATGGCTTCCATCTCGTCATCGACGCGCTCAAGCTCAACGGCATCGAAACCATTTATAACGTGCCGGGTATCCCGATCACGGATTTGGGCCGCATGGCGCAGGCCGCCGGCATTCGCGTGATCTCCTTCCGCCACGAACAGAACGCCGGTTATGCCGCGGGCATCGCGGGCTACCTCACCAAGAAGCCCGGGGTGTGTCTCACCGTCTCTGCGCCCGGCTTTCTCAACGGTCTCACCGCGCTCGCCCACGCCACCACCAACTGCTATCCGATGATCCTGATCTCCGGCTCCTCCGAGCGTGAGATCGTCGACCTGCAGCAGGGCGACTATGAGGAGATGGACCAGCTCGCGATCGCAAAGCCGCTGTGCAAGGCCGCCTATCGCGTACTGCACGCGCAGGACATCGGCATCGGGCTGGCGCGCGCGATCCGCGCCGCCGTCTCGGGCCGTCCCGGCGGCGTCTATCTCGACCTGCCGGCAAAGCTGTTCGGCCAGGTGATGAATGCGGACGCCGGCCAAAAATCGCTGGTGAAGGTGATTGATGCTGCGCCGGCGCAGATCCCCGCCCCCGCCTCTGTCAAACGCGCGCTCGATGTTCTCAAGAGCGCCAGGCGCCCGCTGATCATCCTCGGTAAGGGCGCGGCCTATGCGCAGGCCGACGAAGAAATCCGTAGCTTCGTCGAAAAGAGCGGCGTGCCCTTCCTGCCGATGAGCATGGCCAAGGGCCTGCTGCCCGACACCCATCCGCAATGCGCGGGCGCAGCCCGTTCCACGGTGCTGAAGGAATCCGACGTGGTGATGCTGATCGGCGCGCGGCTCAACTGGCTGCTGTCGCACGGCAAGGGCAAGACCTGGGGCGAAGCACCGAAGAAATTCATCCAGGTCGACATCGAGCCGAAGGAAATGGACTCGAACGTCGAGATCGTCGCTCCCGTCGTCGGCGATATCGGCTCCTGCGTCTCCGCCTTCGTTCAGGCCATGGGAAGCGGCTGGACCGCTCCTCCCGCCGAGTGGACCAAGGCGGTGCAGACCAAGCGCGAAGAGAACGTCGCCAAAATGGCGCCGAAGCTGATGAACAACAAGTCGCCGATGGATTATCACGGCGCGCTCGGCGTGCTGAAGAATGTCATCAAGGAACGTCCCGACGCCATCCTCGTCAATGAAGGCGCCAACACGCTCGACCTCGCCCGCGGGGTGATCGACATGTACAAGCCGCGCAAGCGGCTCGATGTCGGCACATGGGGCGTGATGGGCATCGGCATGGGCCAGGCGATCGCGGCTGCGATCGAGACCGGCAACCCGGTGCTTGCAGTCGAGGGCGACAGCGCCTTCGGCTTCTCCGGCATGGAGATCGAGACCATCTGCCGCTACAACCTTCCGATCTGCGTCGTCATCTTCAACAATGACGGCATCTATCGCGGCAC
>JAEZEU010000464.1 GCA_023432885.1 Pseudomonadota bacterium
AGCATGCGGAAGAAGCCGAGGCTGGAATGGCGGATCGCATCCGACACCGCGCGTTTCGCCGCCTTGGTGGCGTCCTTGCCGTGGACGTCGACGCCCATGCCCATTTCGGTGATACAGCGGATGCGTGCCATTGAAACTTCCCTTTTTGTTGTTGGAGCGCGGGCGGCACTCTAATGCAAATTGCCGCCCGCACTAGCTCCCGCGCCGCCACTCCGGTGTCGAACGACGGTGCCAGATGCCGCTGAGGTAACGATACTTCGTATTGACATGAGACTGTTGTCTCATTAAAAGCCGATTGTATCAAAGAAGGACCGGGAGCAGGCCATGGCGAACACCCGCGAGCAGATGGATCGGACGATCGAGGAGCACTTCGGCTTTGAGGCCAGGGACGATATCGACGGCGTGCTGGCGACGCTGGCATCCGAAGTCGAGCACGACATCGTCGGCTGGCCGGCCGGGCCAACCCGCGGCCGCGAAGCCGCGCGCCCCTTCTACGAGGCGCTGTTCGCCGATCTCTCGGACGGCAAGGTCGATTGCGTGAAGCGACTCTATGGCGACAATTTCCTTGTCGACGAGTCCGTCTGGAGCGGCAAGGCGCCCGGCAGGCCCTTTGGCCTCGACGGCAGGAACCGGCCGCTCGAGTTCCGACTCCTGCACATCATCGAGTTCGCCGGCGATGGCGCCATCAAGCGCGAGAACGTCTGGATCGACCTTGCCGCCATTCAAAGGCAACTGCCGCAGGACTGACGCGATGAACGCCCCGCTCTCTGGACGCCCCAACCAGCGAAGGCGCACCCGGAAGGACCTCCTCGAGGCAGCCGCCCGCCTCGTCAAGCAGGGCCGCAAGCCGAGCCTGGAGGAGATCGCGGAGGAAGCGCTGGTGTCCCGCGCGACGGCCTACCGCTACTTTCCCAATGTCGAAGCCCTCCTGGTCGAGGCCTCGTTCGATATCGCAATTCCCGGAGCCGACGAACTGTTTCGCGGCTCCCCCGAGGCCGATCCGGTCGCGCGCGTCCAACGCGTGGACAAGGTTCTGCACGACGTCATTCTCGCCAACGAAGCCTCGCTTCGGATGATGCTGGCGCATACGCTTCAGAATGCAACGGCCGGAGTTCAGGACGGCGAAGTCCTGCTGCGCCAGAACCGCCGCATGCCCCTGATCGAAGCCGCATTGAAGCCGGCCCGGCAGCAGTTCGGCGCCAAGGCATTGGACAAGTTGGGCAAGGCGCTCGCACTCATCATCGGCACGGAAGGGATGATTGTGATCAAGGACGTGCTGCAGCTCGAGGACGACGACGCGCGAAAAGTGAAGCAATGGGCGATCCGCGCGTTGATCGAGGCTGCGATAAAGGACACGGGAGCCTCGCCTCAGGGGCGACGCGGCAAGCGCTGAAGGGCCGGCATGGCCGAGTCCGCGTCGGTCGATCGGCTGACGACCGCCCAAGCGTGCCATCGGGCAATTGTCACTGGTATCAGGCTGACGCACAGACCTTGCGTCCAGGTAAGACGAGGCGGCAACTCGGGCATCAATCGGGATCGCGCCCTCGCCGGCGCTGCGTGCCCTCGTTGCGACGAACCATCTCGGCGATCCACATCGGCGCATAGGGCGGCGTACAGCCGGGCGAAGCGGGATAGTCGATGAGGACCGCGAGCTGCTTGCCGATCCCAATGGCGCGCGCGCGATGTTCGGGGTGATGAATTCCGATCTCGGCGAGGCAATGATTCATGGCCCACTGCTTTTGGGCAGGTGCCTGCTTCATCTCTTTCTCGATCTGGTCGAGCAGCGCGCCGAGGTCGAGGCCCGCAGCCTTCTTGACCACCCGTTCGGTCGTCAGGCTCCAACCCGCCCGGCCGACGAGGTCATCGCCGTCCTTCCAGCGCTGGCGAAGCTCCTCGGCGTGCGGACCGGGCTTCACCACATTGACGATGAACCAGTCGAGGAGCTTGGGCGAGCGAATGTCGCGGATCATCGCGTCCAGCTCGACCGGCGGGAACGCCTTGGGCCTGCACACCAGCGTGGCGAGCAGGCGGGCTGCCGTGTCGCCGGTCGACCACAGTTCGAGCGCAAGCTCGTGCTGGGTCTTGAGGCGCTTGGCCAGCGCGCGCAGACGCGTGAGGTTCACGCCATGATCGTCGCCATGGCGCTCGTTGGCTTGCCGGACCTTCGGATCTTCGAGCGCAGCGAGCTCGCGCATGACGTCCCTGGTTGTCTTTGCCAATGACATGATGTCTCCGCCATTCTTCTTGCGTCGTGCGATCTAGGCCCTCTTCCCGGTCCGTCCCTTCATCGGTGCACGACGCCGCTCCCGCTTGCCTCGCGCGATCTCCGTCGCCAGAGCGTCCAGCTTCGGCTCCCAAAAACCCCTGAACTGACCGATCCACGCATCGATCGCCTGAAGTCCCACAGCATCCACCGAATAGAGCCGTCGTTGCGCCTCCGCCCGGACATGCGCAAAACCGCTCTCGCGCAGCACCTTGAGGTGTTGCGACACGGCCGCCTGCGTGATCCCGAACTCGGCGCCGATCGCCTCCACCACTTCCCCGGACGCCATCTCCTTGCGGCCAAGCAGTTCGAGGATGCGGCGGCGGACCGGATCGGCGAGGACTTCGAAAACGTGCATCAGCTTCCTGTGCCGGGGTGCGCCATGTCGGGCGGGAGCTCGCCGCGATAAAAGGCGATGGTACGGGCTGACCGCTCCTTTGCCGAGCCCGGATCGACTCCGCTCGCGACATGCGCCGCGCGCCAGGATTCGCCGCTCTGGCCCACGAACTCCTTGCCATTCGGCGAGCCCATCCACGCCTCGGCCTCCGCATGGTCGACCGACGTTCCGCTCGCCACATGCAGCTCGAGTCCCGCAAGGGCGAGGTCCCAACCGATCCCGACCGCCCCCGGACCGAACTGATTCCAAAGATCCTCGATGATCGCGGTATGCTCCAGCGTCAACCTCGCCTTGCCGCCGTCTGCCGCCAGCGTGACGTCGATCCAGCTCGTCGCACCGCCGAACTCCCACGTCGCTGCGAAATGACGGGGCGGCGTGCACGCCGTGATGGTCCCGCCGGCATTCCCCTTGAGCTGGTACCTTCCGCCCACCCTGAGATCGCCCTCGACCGGCAAGAACCATCGCGGGATGCGTTCCCTACTGGTCACCGCCTCCCAGAGGTCATCGACATCAGTGTCGTAACTCCGGCTCAAGGTCACCGTGCTCGCTGCTTTCCCGTCCTTCTCGAAATTGCGCACCGAGCGCGTGACAAGCCCCAACACCTGAGCAACGTCGAACTGCATTCCCATCCTCCTTGTCGTCTGCGGCAAGGACTATCGGCATGCACTTATATAAGTCAATCCTTAAATATCTGGACTGACCCTCTCCCTCCCTGGCGTCAACGCGACAGCGCCGCGGCACGATCGAGGGCGGTGGCAAAGCCCTGCAAGGGGATGGAGAACGGCACGGAAGTTCCATTCTCGGCGACCGCCTTGACCTTGAGCGCGGTGCCGGCCCGCAGGGCGGCCAGCGTCGACGCATCGAAGGTGACGGCGACAAGGCAACCATGCGGCATGCAGGTGCGGAAACGCGCCGGCTGCATCGCCGGCTTCTCGTCGACCTGGAAGGCGACGCCCGGATCAAGCGCCAGCCCGAACGGCAGGACCAGCGTGCCGGTGACGCTGTTGCCGCTCGGCGCACTGAACTCGATGGCGAGCACGCGCTGGCCGTTCTGCTGGGCTTGGACCTGGCTCAGCGTGCAGCGCTTCTGATTGCCCTGCAGCGCGCAGGATACGCGCCAGTCCTTGTAGGTCTCGTTCAGCGAAGACGCACCCCCGGGAAGGCTGGAGACGGCCACGGCGCTTTGGCCGCCGGTCTTGGCCTGCGCAAGCTCGAAGCGCTGCGGCGCACTCTCATTGCGGCTGGCGGTGAGCGATGCGGCGAGGCTCGCCGTCGATACTCCCATGTCAGGGACAGCATAAAGCGCCAAGCCCGCCGCGATGGCCATCATGGCCATCGCTGAAATCCCAACAACACTGTTCTGCCTATTCATCATCAGACCATCATTCATCACTGATGGCGAGTGCCGTTGCTTGCTACATTCCGGCGCCGGCGGTCAGGTCAAGCCTGCCGCCGATCTTCCCGCCTGAGCGCGTCAGAAG
>JAEZEU010000532.1 GCA_023432885.1 Pseudomonadota bacterium
ATTCAGGAGTACCCCCGCATGGCGACGTTTGTTGTTCTCACGGACGCCACCAACGAAAGTCACATCGCAGTCAACCTGGATCAAATCCGGTTCGTTCGACGTTCGTCCGACGGAACCTCGATCATCCATTTTGATAACGATCAATCGCTTCCGGTGAAGGAAAGTGGTGACGACATCGCTCGCCTTGCGGCCAAGGCAAAATGGGCATGACATTCCGCTAGAACGGTCCGGAACTACTCGGCCGGAACACGCTCACCGCGGCGCATGCTGTAAGTAAACGGATCGGCAAGACTGCCCGTGCCACTGCGGGCAAGGCTGCCCTGGTCGTACAGCATCAAGCAAACGGTCACGACGCGTTGTCGGTAAGTCTTATCTTCCCAATAGAGAATTTCGGATCGCCGCCGCTCAAGGAAGCGATCCGGCGACGCAGCGGCATCTCCGGCAGGCCGATATCGGCGAGCGCGGTTTCGATGCGGCTTTCCAGCGTCCAGTCTGCTTTATCGGCGTCGTCGAGCGAACCTTCGCCGCGCTCCAGGCGTTGCAGGCGCGCCAGTGCCTCGTCGACGCCGAGCGCCTGCGCGACATCGAGCCGCTCATCGACATGCTGCGCCAGCACGCCGATCGAGCCGCTGCGATGAATGCTTCCCTTGGCGGGCTTCGTCTCGCCCGAGATCAGGCGCAGCAGCGTGGACTTGCCGCAGCCGTTGCGACCGACAACGCCGGTCCGCTCGCGCCCGAGCGCAACCGTCAAGTCGTCGAAGAGAAGGCGTCCATCAGGCGTGGAGAGGGAAATGGAATCCAGGATAACCAGAGAGGGCATGGAGAGCTTCCGAAATGGATTGGGATCGCGGCGCGGTGAGCGGGGCGAAATCCATCGAGGGCTCCATGGGGGTTATCGGGTTCGAATGGTTTACATAGAAATTCGCAGGTCCCGGCGCAAGGCCGAAGCCGCCAGGGGAATTGACGCCGCAAGTCGCCTGCAGTCAGAAGGGCTCCTTGTGGCGCTCTCCAAACGTCAGCGCGGGCGTTGGCCGATCAGCGGGTCGAGAGCGGCTGCCGCCGCTTTGGCGACGGCTAACAAGCGCTCTTCCTCCATTCCTTGACGCGCGCTGGCGGACAGGCCGGACATCGTGCTGGTTATGAAGTCCGTCACCACGTCCGCCTGTTTCGGATGAGTCGCGGCGACGAAGTCGCGAAGGATCGCGCGCCGCCGCTCGGCGACTGCTCGCGCCATCCGCACGTTCTCGGCGTTGTCGCTGCCGCGCGCGCTTTCCAGGACAAGACAACCTCTCGCCTCTGGATCGGCAGAGTAGGCCTGCGCCGCCCGTTCGAGTAATTCCGACAACGCCTCTGCGGGTGGCCGACCTGACCGAAGAATCTCCTCGAGCGGGAGCGTCTCTGCCGTATAGCGCGCGAGCACTTTCTCGAAGAAGCCCAGCTTGCTCTCGAAAACGCGATAGAAGCTCGGCGGCTTGATGCCGAGCTGCTCCGTCAGCGTGGCAAGGCCGACCGACTCGTAGTCCTGCGCGTGGAACAGGCGCTGCCAAGCGTCAACGCTTCTTGCGGATCGAAAACGCGAGGTCGACCGCGAGGTCTGGTTATTTTAGTATTCACTACGAAAATCCTTGCGCTGGTTATTCAAATTATATAGTAGTCACTAAATAATTCAAGTGGTCCTCAAGGTGACCGCTTCAGAGCGCCCGCCGGCGATGTTGCCACGCGAGCCCAGCGCATAGGAGAACAGCATGTCCGATACAGTCACGCCGGTCGTAGTCTACGTCACCTACCAGGGGAGTCCGGCTACTCGCTTCGACCGGGCCTATTATGTCGAGCACCACCTCCCGCTGGTGATGCGCGCCTGGGGGCAATACGGGCTGGAGAGCGTCTCCGCGCTGTTTCCGGCCAGCAAAGGAGCGGGCACAATCGCCCTCTGTGAGTGCCGCTTTCGTGACGACTCGGCGGCGCAGGCTGCCTTCGCTTCACCAGAAGTACCCGCGGTGATGGCGGACGTGCCTCGCTTCACCGACGTTCAGCCCATGCGCGTGCGCGCGGTGCCGCTCTAAGACAATAGCCATGAGCTTCTGGGGCCGGTCGGCTGGCTGGTTGCAGATCGTCGGCCAGACGCGTCAAGGCGATTGTCGCGGTCGAGCCGATGGGTCCGCCTTACGTTCCCCGCGCACGCCGGCCCTTCCGACCGTCGCGGTGACGGCCGATGGCGATCGACCCGATGGTGGAGGGTCGCTCTCACCGAAGCGAACGGACTTGGCCGCGACCGTTTCTTCGAGCTGATCCTCGGCACGTTGTCGGCAGCCGATGCTGCCAGATCTATTCTGCGAACATCGCAGGCGTCTACGAGCCCGGCTCTTCAGCCATCGAGCAGCGGACCAGCCTCACGACGGAGATCTCGCGTCAGGAAACTTTTAGCCGGCGGTTAACCCTATCTGCAAACGCACTGTACGCCGGGCGGGTTGTTGCGCGAGCCGTCGCCAAGTTGCCTCATCAGATCGGAGAATGTCCCCGCGACCAATGCAAGCCGGAGGCGATCATGCTGAGAACGGTGTTGTTGGGCCTCTTCATCCCATTGGGCGTTGGAGTTCTCGCGGCGATGGAACTTAGAACTCCATCGCGTAGCGCAGCAGCGATCGTTCTGCCCCTTGCCGAGCCTGCCATCGTCGTTTCCGACTCACATGATGCGTTGGCGAAGGCTGATCGACTCGAAATCGCCGTTCTAAGCAGCGAGACGCCAGCGCAGCCTGTTCCGGCCGAGGAACGCACTTCTCGGCCGGAAGGCGTTACTATCGATACCTCGGAACTCCCCAGGAGTATTGACCGCCCTCGGCTCGATCCCAAACCAAAGAAGACCGCTACGGCGGCCCGTCCGAGGTCGACGATGAAGGCGATGACAAAGGCAACCGAAATCAAGCGACCGACGATTTCCCAGCCTTCAAAGACCGCCAACAGCACCGAGCCCTGTCGGCTGAACGCGTTCGGTGGTTTGCGTAAGGCTTTGAATACGGACGACTGCGAGATCTGATTCAGCCGGCCATGATCCCTGTCGACGTCTGTCGGTACACTCGCCCGCGTCGGCCTACTTTGCATGGGGTTGTTTTGCGGAATTTGCGCCTGGAGCGTGCGGCGCATCGCACATGAACCTGCCGAAGGCTTCCAATCTAGCCCGCGCCGAGCGCAACCGCGATCTGGTAGGTCGCGAAGCTGGCGAGATAGGCCAGCGTCAGCATGTAGAAAAAGGTCACCGCCATCCATTTCCAGCTTCCGGTCTCGCGCCGGATCACCGCCAGCGTGGAGGCGCATTGCGGGGCGAAGATGTACCAGACCAGGAACGAGAGCGCGGTGGCAAGACTCCACTTGGTCGACAGCATGTGGCCGATCTGTTCGGCGGCTTCCTTGCCGCCCTCGATCGCATAGACGGTTCCGAGCGCGGCCACCGCGACTTCGCGCGCCGCCATGCCGGGGATCAGGGCGACCGCGATCTGCCAGTTGAAGCCGAGCGGCGCCAGCAGCGGCTCCAGCGTCTTGCCGATCCAGGCGGCGATGCTGAAGTCGATCGCGGGCTCGCTCGCGCCTGCCGGCGGTTGCGGGAACGAGGCGAGGAACCAGATCAGCACCATCATGGCGAAGATCGTGGTGCCGGCGCGCTGCAGGAACATCAGCGCGCGCGTGTAGGTGCCGAGCACGATGCTCCTGAGCCGCGGCAGCTTGTAGTCGGGCAGCTCCAGCATAAAGGGCGCGGGCTGATAGTCCCGCAGCATGAAGAATTTGATCAGGAACGACATCAAGAGCGCGCTGGAGATGCCGGCGGCATAGAGGCCGAACATCACGAGGCCGCGGACATTGAACCAGCCCCAGACCTGCTCATCCGGGATGAAGGCGGAGATGATCAGCGTGTAGACGGGGATGCGGGCCGAGCAAGTCATCAGGGGCGCGATCAGGATGGTGGTGAGGCGGTCGCGGCGATTGTCGATCACGCGCGTCGCCATGATGCCGGGGATGGCGCAGGCAAAGCTCGACAGCAGCGGGATGAAGGCGCGGCCGTGCAGGCCGGCGCCGCCCATGATGCGGTCCATCAGGAATGCCGCCCGCGCCATGTAGCCAAAATCTTCAAGCAGTAGGATGAACAGGAAGATGATGACGATCTGCGGCAGGAACACCACGACGCTGCCGACGCCCGAGATCACGCCGTTCTGCAGGAAGCTCTGCAGCAGTCCGTCGGGAATCTTGTCGTGCACCAACTCACCCAGCGCGCCGAAGCCCGACGACAGCAACTCCATCAGCGGCTGCGCCCAGGCGAACACCGCCTGGAACATCACGAACAGGATCAGTGCGAGGATCAGGAGTCCCGCCACCGGATGCAGCACGACGGCGTCGATCCGCGCGGTCCAGGTGTCGGGCCGCGCCGGCAGGCTGACGCTCTCGCCGATGATGCGGTCCGCCTCGCGCTGGGTGGCGCGGAGCTGAGCGGCGGTGAGCGGCTGCCATCGGTTCTCCTGCGCGGACGCCTTGCCGCCGGCGGCGATCTCGTCGGTGAGACGCAAGAGCTCGGCGGTGCCGCCCTTGCGGACGGCAATCGAGGTGACCACGGGGATGCCGAGCGCGGCGGAAAATTTCGCCACGTCCACCGTCACGCCGCGCCGCGTCGCGATGTCGAACATGTTGAGCACGAGCGCCAGTGGACGGCCGGTCGCCTTCAATTCAAGCACGAGGCGGATGGTGAGCCGTAGATTGGTGGCGTCCGCCACGCAGAGCACGAGATCCGGCAGTGTCTCGCCGGGCGTGCGGCCGAGCACCATGTCGCGGGTGATCTCCTCGTCCGGACTGCGGCCGCGCAGCGAATAGGTGCCGGGGAGGTCGACGAGCGAGACCTGGCGCCCCTTCGGCGTGACGAAGAAGCCTTCCTTGCGCTCCACGGTGACGCCCGGATAGTTCGCCACCTTCTGCCGGCTGCCGGTCAGGGCGTTGAACAGCGACGTCTTGCCGCTATTGGGCGTGCCGACCAGGGCGATATGCAGCGGCGGAGCTTCCATGATCGCAGGTCCAGACTTGCTAGCCGACGATGACGGCCATGGCCTCGCGGCGGCGGACGGCAATGGTGACGTTCTCGACGCGCACCGCAATCGGGTCGCGTCCGACCGCGCCTTCGTGCAGCACCTCGACCCGCGCACCCTCGACGAAACCGAGCTCGATCAGCCGGCTCTCCAATTCCGAGGCCGCCAAAGCCGAGCCGGTCTTGTCGGCGGCAATGCGACGGATCACGCCGGAATAGCCGCGTTTGGCCAGTCCGAGAGGAAATTGCGTGCCGTTTGCATCGTTCATGACCTGTCATTTCAACCGCGGGACGGCAGGTCAAGCACATGACTTGCAATCGCGCGTGAGCTTAGAGCGATTATAAAAGCAGGCGCCAGCGCGTGCCGAAGTGGGGAAAATTGCCCAGGAGTTCGGCGAGGAGGGGTGACGGCAACCGGGGCGCTCACCACAAGGAGTGCGAGAAATATCGCCCGCTGGCGGCGGCGCTGGAACAGCCTCCGGGCACGCGGCTGGTTTATTGAGGTCGATGCCGCGGAGGCGGCGTCAGTGACCGTGTCGTCGGGTTGGACATCGCGGCTGCTGACGTGCGCGCCAGCAGCGCGATGGACGAGGTCAGGCCTGCGGGCGCGCCTCGGTCCCGCCGTCGCCATTGGCGCGCGTGCGGAAGTAGTCCAGCACGAACAGGCGAATCGCCGACGACAGGTTGCCCTGCTGGCGGTTGCTGTCGATCTCGCCGACCAGCTCCGACAGGGTCATGTCGCGCGTGCCCGAGATTTCCTTCATGCCGTTCCAGAACGCCTCTTCGAGGCTGACGCTGGTCTTGTGGCCTGCGACGACGATCGAGCGTTTGACGACGGGCGACTTCATGACGCGCCTCCGTCGCCGAGCCGATGCTGATCGAGCAACGCCTTCGCGCGCTCGGTGCGCTGTTGCTCTTGCGCGCGCTCCGACTTGCTGCGACCAAACCGCGCACGATTGGCGTCGGCCTGCTTCGCCGCCGATTCCTTTGCGGCGCGCTTCCTGAATCGATTCAGATTGACGACATCACCCATGCACGTCTCCATCATGCGAAGACCGCAGAAAAAGAGCGACAGCGTCGCGGAAAAACAGACTCACTCGCCATCCAGAATCCCCGTGCCCAAGTCTGACAGCATCAATAACCGAATTTCGCTCTGCGAAAACCCAGTTTATTGTGCTCTACCACGGGCGTACGCGATGGCAATAGCTGAATATAGTGCGCGTGCTTTCAGCCGTTATGGTCCATAATAATTAAGGGCCCCGCAATTCGCGCTGATGCACGGTGCGTTGCCTAGCCCGGGTGTGTCATTTTGTCCGGCTGTACAAGACGGTCAAATTCCGCAGCCGTTACAAAGCCAAGACGCAAGGCTTCTTCCTTGAGCGTGGTGCCGCGGGCGTGCGCTTCCTTCGCGACCTTGGCGGCGTTGTCGTAGCCGATCTTCGGCGCAAGGGCGGTCACCAGCATCAGCGACCGCTGCATCAAGTCGCGAATGCGCTTTTCGTCGGCGCGAATTCCGATCACGCAATTCTCGGTGAACGAGCGCGCCGCGTCGGCCAGTAATTGAATGGAATGTATCATACAATATGCCAGCAGCGGCTTGTAGACGTTAAGTTCGAAATGACCCTGACTGCCGGCAACCGTGATTGCCGTCTGATTGCCGAATACCTGGCAGCAGACCATGGTCATCGCCTCGCACTGGGTCGGATTGACCTTGCCCGGCATGATCGAGGAACCGGGCTCGTTCTCCGGCAGGATCAGTTCGCCGAGGCCTGAGCGCGGACCGGAACC
>JAEZEU010000546.1 GCA_023432885.1 Pseudomonadota bacterium
GTGCCGCCGGCCGTGATGACGCCGGAGGCCAGCTTGACGTCATAGCCGGCGCGCAGCATCGGGTTGAAGGCGATCACGCCCATCAGCACCACGACGGCGCCGACCAGGCCCGAGGCGATGCCCCAGAACGTGCAGACGATCAGGGTGGCCACCGCAAGCGAGGCGGGCAGGCGGCGGAAGGCGAGCTGGATCGAATAGAACATCTTGTCGACCAGCGCGCCGCGCTCCATCACGTATCCCATCAGCACGAACAGCGGGATGGAGATCAGGACGTCGTTGGTCATTGCGCCGTAGGTGCGCTGGACCATCAGGTCGAACACCTTGTTGTGGGTCCAGCTCTGCGACGGGTCGTAGAAGGCGATGAAGCCGAAGAACATGCCGAGGCCCATCAGGGTGAAGGCCGTGGCGAAACCCATCATGATGACGACGACAATGAGCGCCAGCATCAGGAGACCGAGTGCCGGATCGCTCATGTCTGTGTTTCCCCGCCCATGCCGCGCTGCCGCGCGATCTCATCGATGCGTGCCGCGCCCTCGATGGCGAGCTTGCGCGATTCCTCGTCCACATATTCGCTGTGTGCCAGTTGCTCTTCGACGACGTCGATCTCGGCGACGTCGCGCAGCCGGCTCGGCCACTCGCCGGTCTTCAGGCACACGATGCAGCGCACGATCTCGGCGATCCCCTGCAGCATGATCATCGCCCCCGCGATCGGGATGATCGCCTTGAAATGATAGACGGGAGGCCCGTCCGCCGTGACGTTGGAATGTTCGTTGATGTGCCAGGAATCCGCGGCATAGAAATAGCCGGCATAGACCAGCGCGGCGATGCCCGGAATGAAGAACACGAAGTAGAGCACCAGGTCGAGCGCGGCCTGGGTACGCGGCCGCATCGAGGAGTACAGGAAGTCGCCGCGTACATGCGCGTTCTGTGCCAGCGTATAGGCGCCGCACATCATGAACAGCGTGCCGTACAGCATGTTGTTGAGGTCGAAGATCCACGACGTCGGCATGTTCATGATGTAGCGCTTGAACACTTCGATGCAGACGACGCTCATCAGGACGATCATCAGCCATGCGGTCGCCTTGCCGACCCATGTCGAGATTTCGTCGATGGTGTGCAGGACGCTCTGGACGCTCATGTGATGCAATTCGGCGGGAGCGGGAAAAGACGGTGTCCATATAACATAAGGCACCGTCCGGGCGATGCTCCGGACGGTGCCTTGCCGGCTTTATTTAAGTCATCCGAACTTCTTGGCGGCGGCGTTGGTCCCGAAATAGTGGTCATAGGCCATGCGGCGGTTGGTCAGCGTGTCCTGCTCCCACTGCGTCGCGCGCTTGGCGAATGCGATCTGCGACTGGATGATTTCCTTGAAGATCGGGTTCTCCCCCGCCTTCTTCATTGCGACGTCATCGTAGATCTGAAGCTGCTGTTTCAGGATCGAGTCGGGCGTCTTGTAAAACTTGACGTTATCCTTGGTCTGCAACTCGATATAGTCCTTCGAATAACGATCGATCGCCTTCCAGGACATGTCCGCGGACGCCGCATCCACCGCATTGGTGATGATCGCCTTCATCTTGTCCGGCAGCACGTTGTACTTGTCCTTGTTGAACATGATCTCGAACTGCTCGGCGTTCTGGTGATAGCTCTGCAACATGCAGACCTTTGAGACGTCGGGGAAGCCGAGCACGCGGTCGGAAGACGCGTTGTTGAACTCGGCAGCATCCAGCAGGCCGCGGTCCATCGCCGAAACGATTTCGCCGCCAGGCAGTGCGTTCACCGCGGCGCCCTGTGCCGAATACACGTCAATGGAAATGCCCACGGTGCGGAACTTGAGGCCCTTGATGTCCTCGGGCTTGGTGACCGGCTTCTTGAACCAGCCGAACGGCTGGCTCGGCATCGGCCCGTAAGGGAAGGAGACCACGTTGGCGTTGATCGAGGCATAGAGCTTATCGAGCAGCTCCTTGCCGCCGCCATAACGGTGCCAGGCCAGCAGCATGTTGGCGTCCATCGCAAAGCCCGGGCCGGAGCCCCACAGCGCCAGGGCCGTCTGCTTGCCGTAGTGATAGACCAGCACGCCATGGCCACCGTCGAGCACGCCCTTGGAGACGGCGTCGAGCAGGCCGAAGGCCGGCACCACGGCGCCCGCCGGCAGCACCTCGATCTTCAGATCGCCGCCGGTCATGTCATTGACCTTCTTGGCGTAATCGATCGCGTATTCGTGGAAAATGTCCTTGGCGGGCCAGGTGCTCTGCCAGCGCATGTTGATCGGGCCGGTCTGGGCGATTGCGGCGGGCGCTGCGACCGTCACGGCCGCGCCTGCTGCGGCGGTCTTCAAAAAGCCGCGGCGTGACGCCCGCTTGTCCTTGGTCGATTTGGTCATCGTCTCTCTCCCGTGATGCGGCCGTATCCGGTTCTGGATCGGCTCGTTAATTATTGTCGGCAACTCAAAGGTTTGAGTGAGCCTTTTGCAACTATACTTCGCGCCAATGCGACTCTTCGACGCAGCTGTTGCCATCCCTACGTTAATTGCGGTATCGCGGTTTATTCCGCCCGAACGAAAATTTTCCTGGCTGAGGCGTCCGGAGTGAGGCGCCGTGTGCAGTGCACCCGCCCGGTACCGCAGCCGAATAGCGCGATCAGGCGTTTTGTTGCGCGAGCCAGCGCGTATCGCGCGGCGAGGGGCGACGATGCAGCCTTGCGTCCAGCATGGCGCGGGCACGCGCCAGATCGCCGCTCTTCATCAGCGCAACGATGAAGGTGTCCTCGACCATTGTACGCTGTGCATGGCTGCCGCCGATGCGCACGACCTCATCGAGCACCGGCGACAAATGCGCGACGCAGCCGCGATAGTCGCCATCGGCAAACGCGCTCATGGCGCGAAACAGTTTTGGTACCACGGGGCCGGCCGGCAGCTTGCCCTCCACGAGCCGCTTCTCGATCACCGCAAGCCGTCCTTCCAGCGCCGCCTGGTTGCGGGTGGCCGCCGCAAACAGCGCCATGTGCACATCGGCAAAAGGAATGCTCGATCGCGGGAAGGCGCGCTGAGCAAATTCATCCGCCTCGGTCCAGAGCCCGTCGGGAACGGCGTGGCCATAGGCCTGCAGCCGCCACAACAGCGAAGCGCCGTCGGTGACTGCGTTGAGCGGCGGCGCGTGGGTGAGGGATGGCTGCAGCACCTCGGCATAGATCTTCAGGGCTCGTGCGGCGTCGCCGTGCTCGAGCGCGCCGAGCGCCTGGTGCCAGCGGATATGGCCGTGCAGGATGCCGGTTCGGTCATAGGTCGGAATCCAGCGATCCACCAGCGCGTCGGCATCATCGACCGAGCCGTCCTCGAACATGGCATGCAGCAGGGCATGGACGGCATTGGCATTGGCCTCGCGCAGGGCGAAGGCGCGCTCGGTCATGGCGCGGCCCCGTTTGACGTC
>JAEZEU010000550.1 GCA_023432885.1 Pseudomonadota bacterium
TTCCAGCGGCCGGCTCTACGCTCGGCGTCGAGGTAATCGCGCAGCGGCTGCTTGTCGAAGCTCGGCTGTGGCTGGCCCGGCTTGTAGGCGTCGACCGCCCAGAAGCGCGAAGAGTCTGGCGTTATCACCTCGTCGATCAGGATGATGCGGTCGTCGCTGTCGCGACCGAACTCGAACTTGGTGTCGGCGATGATGATGCCCTGGTCGCGGGCAATCTTCTCGCCGAGCGTATAGACGGTGCGGGCCATCTGCTCGAGCTTGTGCGCGACCTCGTCGCCGACGATTTCGCGCACGCGGGACACCGTGATGTTCTCGTCATGGCCGGTCTCCGCCTTGGTCGCCGGGCTGAAGATCGCAGGCTCCAGCTTGGCGCTCTCGGTGAGCCCGGGCGGGAGTTGTTCGCCCGCCAGCGTGCCGTTCGCGGCATATTCCTTCCATGCGGAGCCGGAGATATAGCCGCGGATCACGCACTCGATCGGAAATACCGTGGTGCGCTTGCACAGCATCGCACGGCCCAGAATGTCTGCGCGGTGCCTCTCGAGCACCGGCACCTCGGCGATGATGGTGTCCGCATCGGCGCTGATCATGTGATGCGGGACCATGCCCTCGAGCCGCTTGAACCACCAGGCGCTGATTTGCGTGAGCACCGCGCCCTTCATCGGGATGGTCTCGGCCATGACGACGTCGAACGCACTGATGCGGTCGGTGGTGAGCAGGAGCACGCGATCCTCGCCGACCGCATAGATATCGCGCACCTTGCCGCGCCCGATGCGGGGCAAGGGCAAATCGCTGGCGAGCATGGTGTTCATCGGAACCTCTCCTGGCGCATGATCCCGAAACGCGGGAGTCGGTTTTCGGAATAGATCACGCGCAAAGTCGCGGGATGCAGGAGAGGGATTAGCTTACTCCGGCAGCGGAATGAACTCATGTTCCTGGGGAACAGCGGCAAAACGCCTGGTTTTCCAGTCCTGTTTGGCCTGCTCGATGCGTTCCTTGCTGGAAGAGACGAAATTCCACCAGATATGCCGCGGACCTTCCAGCGCGTCGCCGCCGAGGAACATCATCCGTGTCGGTTTTGCGGCCTTCACCGTGATGCGATCGCCGGGCCGGAAGATCAGCAGCCGTGGGCCCTCATAGCGCTCATTCGCAATCTCGACTTCGCCATCGACGAGATAGATCGCGCGCTCCTCATGATCGGGATCGAGCGGAACCTGGGTGCCCCCCTGTGCCGTCACCTCGGTGTAGAACCAGGGCGAGACCTGGCTAACCGGCGAGGTAACGCCGAACGAGGTGCCGGCGATGACGCGGGCGGTGAATCCATTGTCACTCACCGTCGGCAGGCTTTCGGCGGAATAGTGCTGGAACGACGGCGCGATCTCTTCGGAAGCCTTGGGCAACGCGATCCAGCTCTGCAAGCCCAGCATCTTCTGTCCGTCGCGGCGCTGTACATCCGGCGTACGCTCGGAATGCGCGATGCCGCGACCTGCGGTCATCAGGTTCATGGCACCAGGCTGGATCTCCTGGATGTTGCCTTCGCTGTCGCGGTGCATGATCGAGCCGTCGAAGAGATAGGTGACGGTGGCAAGCCCGATATGCGGATGCGGCCGCACGTCCATGCCCTTGCCGGCCACGTATTGCACCGGGCCGAAATGATCGAAGAAGATGAAGGGTCCCACCATCTGCCGCCGGCCATGCGGCAGCGCGCGGCGCACGGCAAAGCCGTCGCCGAGATCGCGGGTGCGCGGCACGATGACAAGGTCGAGCGCGTCGCAGGTTTTGGGATCGCCGAGCACGGGGTCGAGGTCCGGAAGCCAGCTCATTGGAGTACTCCGTTATTATTTTCGGCGATCATACTCCAGTTGTCGTCCCGGCCAAGCGAGGGCAAGCCGGGACCGATAGCCACAGGAGGACGTCTTGCGAACTCCGGAGTTGCAGTATGCCGCCGACGGCGGAGAGCTGTGGCCCTAAGATTGATCGCGGTTTGGTTACTGCCGGCCGAGCTGGGTCGCCTTCTCGACGCGGTCGAACCGCTCCAGCATCAGGATCGCATCCGCAAGCTGGTCGGCGCGGCCGTTCAACACCGGGCGGGCGAGCGTGAAGAATTTCTGCTGCATCGCCTTGACGTCGGGGAACGTGCCGGGTTCGCCGGAAGGATCGGCATTGAGCCGCTCATGCACGCCGTCATCGGTGGTGATGGAGACGCGCGCGCCGAACGGATGGGTGCGGCCGGCCTCGAGCCTGTCGTCCTGCACCACGTCGAACTTGTCGGCCAGCGCAGCCACCGCCTTGTCGCCGAGCCGGCTGTAATCGTCCCAGCCGAACGAGCCCTGATCCAGCGCCACCGCGCCGGTGAAGAACATCGAGAACTGCCCGCCCACGATCGATTTCGGATGCCGCTTGGTCGAAGCATCGCCCGTCAGCGTGATGCCGTTGCGGTGCAGGCCGATCTCGACGCGCCTGATCTGGTCGGGCGTCAGATTGTGCTCCCGCCGCATCGCGATCAGCGCATCGAGCGCGGCATGGGTGTAGCGGCAGCTCGGATACGGCTTCACGCCGATCTTCATGGTCTCGTAAATCCTGCGGAGGCCCGCGACCGCCTTGTCGGGGTGCGGATTGTCGCTATAGCCGACGAGCAGGCCGTGCTTGCCTTCGACCGCCTCCGTGGAGCCGATGAATTCATTGCGTGCGAGCGTCGCGGCGATCACGCCGTTCATCGCGGCGGCACCGACCTGGTAGCGCTTGTTCCAGGAGCCGTTGACGAGGAACTGCAGCGAGCCGGCGGCCTGGCTTCCGGAAATACCGAAGGCGGAGATGAGCTGATCCTTGGTCAGTCCGAACAGCTTTCCGGCGGCCGCCGCCGCGCCATAGGTGCCTGCGGTCGCGGTCGGATGAAACCCTTTCGCATAATGCGAGGTCGGATCGAGCGCATTACCGAGCCGGCAGCATACTTCATAGCCGGCAACGATCGCGGTCAGCACATCGCGGCCGGAGGCGCCGACCATCTCGCCCACTGCAAAGGCGGCCGGCACGACCGGCGCGCTCGGATGCAGCGAGGAATCCGCGTGGGTGTCGTCGAAATCGAGGGAATGGCCGAGCGCGCCGTTGAGCAGCGCGGCGACTGCCGGCGTCCAGGTCCTGGTGTCGCCGAACACGGTGGAATCGCCTTCGGCATCCAGCCTGAGCGCTTCCAGCGTCTTCAGCAGCGACGGCGTGGACTCGGCCTCGCAGCGCGCGCGGATCGCGCTGCCGAGAAAGTCGAGCGTCAGCACCTTGGCTCGCTCCAGCACCTCCGGGGGGATATCTGCAAATATCAGGTCGGTGACATAGGAGGCGAGCGTTGAGGTTTCATCGGCCATCGTGTTTCCTCGTTTTGGCGCGCAGGCTATGCGGGGCGCTTGGCCGTTTCAAGCCGCCTTGGCGGCACGGGCATCTGCTATGCTTTGGCTCATTCTCAGATCTTGCCGCGGGTCAATTCGATGAGGACTCTCCCAAGATGGCTGTTCGATCGACTCCGGTCGCGCAAGACGCAGCTGGCGCTGGCGATCAGGATAACGGTCGCCACCAGTGCGGCCTATGCGATCGCCACCGCGCTGGGTTTGCCGCTGCCGCTCTGGGCTGTGCTGACCTCGCTGATCGTCACACAGATGAGTGTCGGGCGCTCGCTCAAGGCGACGCGGGACTACATGCTCGGTACGATCGGCGGCGCCGTTTATGGCGGCGCGATCGCCGTGCTGTTCCCCTATTCCAGCGAAGGGGGACTGCTCGCGCTGTTGGTGCTCGCGGTCGCGCCGCTGGCCTTCATCGCAGCGATCCATCCGAGCCTGAACACGGCCACCGTGACCGCCGTGATCGTGCTGCTGGTTCCGACCATGCATCACGCCGATCCTCTTACTTCGGCCATCGATCGCATCGTCGAGGTCGCA
>JAEZEU010000536.1 GCA_023432885.1 Pseudomonadota bacterium
CCGCCATCGCGCCGCCCACTCGTCGAACCTGGTGGGATCGATGAACAGGCCGCGCACCGGTTCGTCGTTTTCAGGCCCGGCCGCGGCCTCGCCAAGCCGGCGGAAGGTGAGGGTGAAATCCGCCTGATTGCTGGTCATGGCGTCGAGCAGATCCTGCACCAGCGCTTCGTCGCCGTCGCGCTGCGTGAACAGGCCGATCTTCGCGCGCAGGCCCGCCTGATAGGCGGTGGTGAACTTCTCGGCGAATTCGCCAAGGGCGAACTGCGCCTGCTCGATCGCTTTTTCCTGGTCGTCGGAAAGCAGCGGCAGCAGGCACTCGGCGAAGCGCGTCAGGTTCCAAAGCGCGATGCGTGGCTGGTTGCCATAGGCGTAGCGGCCCATCTCGTCGATCGAGGAAAACACCTTTGCCGGATTGTATTCGTCCAGGAAGGCGCAGGGACCATAGTCGATGGTCTCGCCCGAAATCGAGGTGTTGTCGGTATTCATCACGCCGTGGATGAAGCCGACCAGCAGCCAGCGCGCGACCAGATCGGCCTGCCGCCCAATCACGGCCTCGAGCAGCGCGTGATAGGGGCGCTCGGCTGTGGCGAGCTCCGGATAGTGGCGGCCGATCGCGTGGTCAGCGAGGCGGCGCACGCCGTCAGTATCGCCGCGCGCGGCGAAGAACAGGAATGTGCCGACGCGGATGTGGCTGGCGGCAACGCGCGTGAGCACCGCGCCCGGCAGCACCGTCTCGCGCAGCACGCTTTCGCCCGAGATGACAGCGGCAAGCGAGCGCGTCGTGGGAATGCCGAGCCTGAACATGGCTTCGCTGACAATGTATTCGCGCAGGACTGGTCCGAGAGCGGCGCGGCCGTCGCCCCGTCGCGAGAACGGTGTCGGGCCGGAACCCTTGAGCTGGATATCGCGGCGGATGCCGTCCTTGTCGATGACCTCGCCGAGCAGGATTGCGCGGCCGTCGCCGAGCTGGGGCACGAATTGCCCGAACTGGTGGCCCTCATAGGCCATGGCGATGGGCTCGGCACCCTCTGGCAGGCGCTTCCCCGACAGGATCTCAGCGCCTTCGGGCGTTGCGAGCTGGTCCGGGTCGAGCCCAAGCTGGATGGCCAGGTCCCGGTTCAGCTTGATGAGGCGAGGGGCTGCGACCGGCGTTGGCGCCACCCGGGCGAAGAAATTCGCCGGCAGGGCCGCATAAGTGTGCTCGAAGGGGAATTGCAGGGTCATGGTCTCAAGATAGGCGCGGGAACGGTCTTTTTCGAGCCCAAACAGGTGCCTCACTTGGTTGCCGCCCACCGTTCCCTCGGCTAAACCCTCCGCAATTCGGACCCGGTTTTGACCCCCGATTCGATCCCTACGACAGCGGCTTTCTGGACATTCCATGCATCGTTACCGGTCTCATACCTGCGGCGCGCTCCGCGAGAGCAACATTGGCGAACAGGTCCGCCTGTCAGGCTGGTGCCACCGCATCCGCGACCATGGCGGTGTGCTGTTTATCGACCTGCGCGATCATTACGGGCTGACCCAGTGCGTCGCCGATCCGGATTCGCCGGCGTTCAAGACCGCCGAAAAGCTCCGCTCGGAATGGGTGGTGCGGATCGACGGCAAGGTGCGCCGCCGCCCCGAAGGCACCGACAATCCGGAACTCGCCACGGGAACGGTCGAGATCTATGTCAGTGAGATCGAGGTGCTGGGCGCCGCCGACGAGCTGCCGATGCCGGTGTTCGGCGAGCAGGAATATCCTGAAGATATAAGGCTCAAGTACCGCTTCCTCGACCTGCGTCGCGAGAAGCTACACCAGAACATCATGACCCGCGGCGCGATCATCGATTCAATGCGCAAGCGGATGAAGGAGGCCGGCTTCTTCGAATTCCAGACGCCGATCCTGACCGCGTCATCGCCGGAAGGCGCACGGGACTTCCTGGTGCCCTCGCGTATCCATCCCGGCAAGTTCTACGCGCTGCCGCAGGCCCCGCAGCAGTACAAGCAACTCCTGATGATGTCGGGCTTCGACCGTTACTTCCAGATCGCGCCGTGCTTCCGCGACGAGGATCCGCGCGCCGATCGTCTGCCGGGCGAGTTCTACCAGCTCGACGTCGAGATGAGCTTCGTCACGCAGGACGACGTGTTCGCGGCGATGGAGCCGGTCGTCACCGGCGTGTTCGAGGATTTTGCCAACGGTAAGCCCGTGACCAAGGGCTGGCCGCGGATTCCCTTTGCGGAAGCGATCCGCAAATACGGCACTGACAAGCCGGACCTGCGCAATCCCATCCACATGCAGGAAGTCTCGGAACATTTCCGCGGCTCCGGCTTCAAGGTCTTTGCGCGCATGCTCGAAGACCCGAAGAACCAGGTGTGGGCGATCCCTGGCAAAGGTGGCGGCTCACGTGCGTTCTGCGATCGCATGAACTCCTGGGCGCAGGGCGAGGGCCAGCCTGGTCTCGGCTACATTATGTGGCGCGAAGGCGGCGAGGGTGCGGGTCCGCTCGCGAACAATATCGGGCCTGAACGCACGGCGGCGATCCGTGACCAGCTTGGCCTGAACGAGGGTGATGCCGCATTCTTTGTGGCAGGCGACCCCGACAAGTTCTGGAAATTTTCGGGTCTTGCGCGGACGAAACTCGGCGAGGAGCTGAACCTGATCGACAAGGATCGCTTTGAGCTGGCCTGGATCGTCGATTTCCCGATGTACGAGTATAACGAGGACGACAAGAAGGTCGACTTCTCGCACAACCCGTTCTCGATGCCGCAAGGCGGGCTGGAGGCGCTGCAGACGCAGGACCCGCTCACCATCAAGGCGTTCCAGTACGATATCACCTGCAACGGCTACGAGATTGCTTCCGGCGGTATCCGCAACCACCGCCCCGAGGCGATGGTGAAGGCGTTCGAGATTGCGGGCTACGGTGAAAAGGAAGTCGTCGAGCGCTTCGGCGGCATGTACCGCGCATTCCACTATGGCGCCCCGCCCCATGGCGGCATGGCGGCCGGCGTCGACCGCATCGTGATGCTGCTCTGTGGCACGACGAACCTGCGAGAGATTTCGCTGTTCCCGATGAACCAGCAGGCGGTCGACCTCCTGATGGGCGCGCCCTCGGAAGTCACGCCGAAGCAGCTGCGCGAGCTTCACATCCGGCTCAATCTGCCGCAAAACTAAGACAAGGCTCCGATATCGTCGCGTCGAGGTTGGAGGAAAGTCCGCGGGGGTAGCGTGCATGTCGTCCTATTCTGAAGATCTCCATTCCGCGGCACTCGCCTATCACCGGCTGCCGCGTGCCGGCAAACTTGAAATCCAGGCCACCAAGCCCCTTGCCAACCAGCGCGACCTTGCGCTGGCCTATTCGCCGGGCGTGGCTGCCGCCTGCACCGAAATTGCGAAAAATCCGGCGGAAGCGGCTTCCCTGACCGCGCGCTCCAACCTGGTCGCCGTGGTCTCCAATGGTACCGCCGTGCTTGGCCTCGGCAATATCGGCCCGCTTGCTTCCAAGCCTGTCATGGAAGGCAAGGCGGTGCTGTTCAAGAAATTCGCCGGGATCGACGTGTTCGACATCGAGATCGCGGCTGACACCATCGAGCGTGTGGTCGAGACCGTGGCGGCGCTGGAGCCGACTTTCGGCGGCATCAATCTGGAGGACATCCGCGGGCCCGAATGCTTCGAGATCGAGGCGTTGCTGAAAGAGCGGATGAAGATCCCGGTCTTCCA
The DNA here is from genome assembly GCA_023432885.1 of Pseudomonadota bacterium. Taxonomy (GTDB): domain Bacteria; phylum Pseudomonadota; class Alphaproteobacteria; order Rhizobiales; family Xanthobacteraceae; genus Bradyrhizobium. The sequence continues at coordinate 3,698 of JAEZEU010000536.1, forward strand.
CGACGACCAGCACGGCACCGCCATCATCGTGGCGGCTGCGATCGTCAACGCGCTCCAGCTTAACGGCAAGAAGCTGCCCGAGGTGAAGATCGTCGCCTCCGGGGCCGGCGCGGCCGCCATCGCCACGCTCAACCTGCTGGTGTCGATGGGCGCCCGGCGCGAGAATATCTGGGTCTGCGACATCGATGGCGTCGTGCATGAGGGGCGCAACACGCAGATGGACCGCTGGAAGGCGGTCTATGCCCAGAAGACCGATGCGCGCGTGCTCGGCGATGTCATCGGCGGCGCAGACATCTTCATCGGACTGTCGGCGCCGAACGTGTTGAAGCCCGAGATGGTCAAGCAGATGGCGGAGAAGCCGCTGGTGATGGCGCTTGCCAATCCGGTGCCGGAAATCATGCCCGATGAGGCGAGGGCGGCGCGCCCGGACGCGATGATCTGCACGGGCCGGTCTGACTTCCCGAATCAGGTCAACAACGTTCTCTGCTTTCCCTTCATCTTCCGCGGCGCGCTCGATGTCGGCGCAACTGCGATCAACGAGGGGATGAAGCATGCGGCCGTCGATGCGATCGCCCAGCTGGCGCGCGATCCGCCGTCCGACGCGGTCGCCCAGGGTTTCGATACCGGGGAAACGCAAGGCTTCGGCCCGGGGTCGCTGATCCCGAGCCCGTTCGATCCGCGGCTGATTCTGCGGATCGCTCCGGCGGTGGCGAAAGCGGCGATGGAGACCGGCGTCGCGACGCGGCCGATCAGGAACTTCGAGGAATATTGCGCGCAGCTTCAGCGCTATTCATTCCGCTCCGGCCTGACCATGAAGCCGGTCTTCGCCAAGGCGAAGACCCAGCCGGTGCGCGTGGTGTATGCGGAGGGCGAAGACGAGCGCGTGCTGCGCGCCACACAAGTGGTGCTGGAGGAGAAGATCGCGCGGCCGATCCTGGTCGGACGTCCGTCCGTGGTGGAGACACGGATCAAGCGGTTCGGCCTCTCGATCCAGGCCGGCCGCGATTTCGATCTCGTCAATCCCGAGGATGATCCACGCTACCGCTCCTATGTGCAGTCCTACATCGAGGTTGCCGGCCGGCGTGGCGTCACCCCGGAAGCGGCGCGTACGGTGGTACGCACGAACAACACCGTGATCGCGGCGCTGGCGGTTACGCGCGGCGAGGCCGATGCCATGCTGTGTGGTGTCGAAGGCCGTTACATGCATCATCTTCGCCACGTGCGCGAAATCATCGGGTTCCTGCCGGGAGTCAGCGACTATGCCGCGCTTTCACTGCTGATCAGCAGCAAGGGCGCGCATTTCATCGCCGACACCCAGGTACGGCCGAATCCGAGTGCCGAGGAGCTGGCGGAAGTGGCCTCTCTCGCAGCGCTGCACGTGCAGCGCTTCGCCATCAAGCCGAGAATCGCGTTCGTGTCACATTCGGACTTCGGAAGCTATGATACGGACTCCTCGCGCAAGATGCGCCGCGCCACGCAGCTCTTGAAAGACACGCACCCGGAGATCGAGGCTGACGGCGAGATGCAGGGCGATACTGCGCTGTCGGCCACGGCGCGGAAGCTGGTGCTGCCGCATTCCGATCTGGAGGGCGACGCCAATATCATGATCATGCCCAATCTCGACACCGCCAACGTTGCCTACCAGATGATCAAGTCGCTCGCCGATGCCCTGCCGGTGGGGCCAATCCTGATCGGCCCGGCGCGGCCGGCGCATATTCTCACCCCGTCGGTGACGGCGCGCGGCATCCTCAATATGACGGCAGTCGCCGCGGTCGAAGCCCAGGAGCGGGCCGGACGCCAGCAGCCGAGCCTGTTTGGCTGACATGGCCCATTGAAGATTTGAAAAGCGGAGGCGGAACGACCATAATCGTTGCCGCCACGTCCGCTTTCCGGACTCGAGAGGCCTGTCATGCCAGCGTTGATTACTTTCGGGCGGATCCTGTTCGCCGTTCTGTTTGTCTACACCGGCGCCACAAAGCTTTTCACCATTCAGGCCACCTCCGAATACATCGCCGCAAAGGTGGCGATCCCGGCGCTCCTGGCCCCCTATACCGCGCAGCTCGAAAGCATGACCGGGATGACCACTCCGCAAATGCTGGCGATCGGCGCCGGTGCCTTTGAGGTGATCGCGGGGCTGATGATCGCCTTCAACATCCTCGCGAGGTTTTTCGCGATCCTCCTGATCATTTTCGTGCTGCTGTCGACCTTCTATTTCCACGACTTCTGGAACCAGACTCCGCCGGACAGTACGAAATCCCTGATCGACGCGCTGAAGAACCTCTCCCTCATTGGCGGACTGTTCATCATCGCCGGTTACGGCAAGGGGCCGCGCTCCATCGAGCCGGCCTATGGTGACGTCTAACTTTTGACGCGCCGCCATGGCGTGACGCTCACGCCGTCCGCGGGATCGAGCATCTCGGCTTCGCCTGGCCTCAAGCCGTGCGCGGCAAGGATTTGCTGCGGCGTTCGGACCCCTACGCCCGGAAAGCACGGCTCGCCGCCCGGCAGCCGCACCTTCGGCGCCACCGACAGCCAGAACGTGTCGTAGCGGTCCATGAACATGTCGAACACGCCCGGGCCGCCGATGATGGCGATCATTCCCGATGTCACGCCCGCGCCCTTGCGGGCTTCTTCGAACGCGACGCCGGCGGGATTCCAGAGCAGGACGTTCGGGTTCGACGGATCGGGCGCGACCGCATCAACCTTGCGGGTCAGGATGATTCGCTTGCGCCTCGGGGAGTTCGGCTGGTCTTCATGGGAATTGCGGCCGTGCACGATCACGGCGGCTCGGTCGAGGGCGGCGGTGAAGAATCGCTTGTCGCCCTCGAACTTCAGTTCGTCCGGCATGGCATTGTCGGCATTCGCCAGCATGCCATCGGCGGAGACGATGACATAGCCTTCGAACGTCAAATCCGGCATCACCGCAGGTGGTGCTATTGCGAAACGTCCGTCACGACGCTGCTGAGCGGGCGGGAGCTCACTGTCGGCAGCTTGAGATCCTTGATGATGGCTTCGTCATATTGCGGCAACGTCTGCACCGGCGCCTTGGCGCGCATGGCGACGACCTTGTAGCCGCCTGCCTTCAGCCGCTTCAAGAGCTCGGGCAGGGCTTCCGCGGTGTGCTTGTGGAAGTCGTGCATCAGAATGATGCCCTTGCCGTTCTTCTCCAGCTTGCGCATCACGGTGTCGATGATCTGCTGCGCGTTTCGGGCCTTGAAGTCGAAGGAGTCCAGATCGCAGGAGAAGATCGCGACGTTGCGCTCGCCGAGATAAGTGACCATCTCCGGCGGATGCTGAAGCGCCGGGAATCGGAAGAACGGCGCGGGCGAGACGCCGCCCAGTGCCCATTTGACCGCGCTGAAGCCCTTCTCGATTTCTTCCTTGCGCTGATCCTCGCTAAGCTTCTTGTTGACGAGGGCGGCATGCGACCAGGTATGGGTGCCGACGGTGTGGCCAGCGGCATAAACCTGCTTCAGGATCTCCGGATAGTAGGTTGCGTGCTTGCCGATCGTGAAGAAGATGCCGGTGGTGCATTCGTCCGCGAGCGTCTTCAGCACCGAGGGTGTATTGTGGAGCCACGGGCCGTCGTCGAAGGTCAGTACCACTTCCTTTTCCTTCAAGAAGTCCAGCTCCTTGAAATGTTCGAAGCCGAAGCCGGGTCCGCCTGTCGTATCGATCTCGACGGTGCGTCCGACACCGAGTGCGTTCGGATTGGTGCAAGCAGCGCGGGCCGGCTGCGGCCGCTGCGCGGCTGCTGCGGGCGCGGGCGAGGCGGCTGCTGGGGCCGCGGCTGCTGGAGCAGCGGCCGGCTTGGCCGGTGGGGTCTGCGGCCATGCTGCGCTGGAGGCGAGCAGCGAAACGGTGCCCGCGATGAGAAGACCTGCCGCAATACGCATGTTGTTTCTCTGTCCCTCTGCTCGCGACTGGCCGCGAGGCCACAATCCGAGTCTCAATCCTGCCCACTACATGTTAGCTTAGTTGGGACGGCCCCGCCAACGCAACGACATCAGCGACCCACACAAGGATTTGTCGTCAAATGGGGACGCTCACGACGCCACCAAAGCGCGAGCAATCGCGGTCTTTACGCGCGTGTCTGTGGGCTCGACGCGTTCCGCAAAGACATCCGAAATATATCCCTCACGGCCGATCAGATATTTGTGGAAGTTCCAACGCGGAACCTCCTTGGGGCGCGCTTCGGCGGCCCATCTGTAGAACGGATGGGCGCTCGGCCCCTTAACGGCCACCTTGCCCGCCATCGGGAAGGTGACGCCGTAATGGTGCTGCGCGGTCTCAGCAATCTCTTTGGACTCGCCGGGCTCCTGTCCACCGAAATCGTTGGACGGTACGCCGATGACGACAAGACCACGGTCGCGAAACTCGCTCCACAACTCCTGCAGGCCGGCATATTGCGGAGTGTAACCGCAGAGCGAGGCGGTATTGACGATCAGCATCGGCCGGCCGGTGAATTCGGCAAGCCTGATGTCGGCGCCGGAAAGCGCCGGAAATGAAAAGGCGTAAGCCGACATCTTGCTCATGTTGGCTTGCGCCCACGCTGCGCGAGAGCTGCAGGGCTCGACAGCTGCGACCAGGGCTGCCGCGATGAATGTCCTGCGGTCGATCATGGCCATCCCCGAATAGTTGCGATGGCAAAGCATAACGTGGCGGCCAGCGCTCGGGCTTTCAACAACCCGTTACAGCTTGCCCTCGAGCGAGCCTAGCGCAGCCTGACGATGAAGTCGGTCCCTTCGCCGGTCTCGCCCTGGTTGATGCCCTGATCGGATACCACGATCGAGCCGCCGGAGGTCAGCACCTGCGCAATCGTGGCCATCACATCCGGCGGGACCGTGATGCGGTCGAGCGCCTCGGTCGGCGTGTTGGGCGCCGGCAATGAAATGGTTTCGGCAGCAGTTGTGTGCGCGACCTTGCGGCGCCGCGTGGCCCGCTCGCCCTCGGCGTTCTTTTGCGCATTGCGCGCGGTGACCGGCAGCGACACCACCGACCAGCGCAGCAAATTCGAGTCGCCCTTGTCGACTTCGGCAGTGAACACATGTGTGCCGAGCGGCTTTTCGCTCGGCGCGATGGTCACCGGTACCTCGAACACCGGCTTGAAGTTCTGCCGCACGTAGAGCTTGTTGTCCTTGCGGCTGATGAACACCGCAACCTGGCCTTCACGCTTCAATTCGGGCTTGGGCTTCTCCTGGCCGGGCAGGCGCGAGGTGTCCTTCGCCAGCGGCTCCGTGCCGGACGTATCAGCAGCAGCCTTGTCACCAACCGCGTTGTCGGCAGCCGCCTTGACGGGCTCGACAGGGCTTTCAGCCTTCTCCGTCGCCTTCACATCCGTCTTGAGGGCATCGGTCTTCGGCGCACCTGCCTCGGTAGAATCCGACCTGACGTCCGCGGGCTTGGCTTCGGTTTGTGCCTCGGCAATTTTATCTCCGGCATTTGCGCTGACGGAGGTCGGGTTGGATTTGAGCTCGCCGGTCACGACCTCGGCAGGACTGGTCGCCGCCGTCATGTCGTCGGACGTAGCGTCGTTGGAAGGCGCTGCGTCTGCCTTGGCGGGCTCCGCCTTGGCCGCTGTCTTCGCATCGCCAGAGGCTGCGATCGGCGAAGCGTCCGACATGGTGACGGCCGCATTGACCGGAGCCACGCCGGTGGCGTCCGCCGTGTGGGTGCGCCCATGGCCGACGGTTGGGCGAAGCTCGTCGGCAGCATCGGTGGACTTGCCAACTTGATTGCCGGCGTCGGCACCCTTGTCGGATTTGACGCCGAGTGGCGCATCGATCCGCGGAGCTTCGTTGGCGACAGGTTGCGGCACGACCTTTTGCGTGACCAGAAACGGATGGGAGAAGCGAGACGGCGTCACCTCGCCTGGTGTGACCAGCACGCGGGCGCCCATCTTGGTCCAATTCCACATCTTGACGGCGAAAGCCGCCGGCATGCGGATGCAGCCGTGCGAGGCCGGGTAGCCCGGCAGCACTCCTTGATGCAGCGCGATACCTGACCAGGTGATCCGCTGCATATAGGGCATCGGCGCGCCGCTATAGATGTTGGAATGATGCATCTTGCGCTTCTGGATGACGCTGAACACACCCATCGGCGTCGAATGGCCCTTCATACCGGTTGAGACCGGACCCTCGGCGAACAGACCGTTGGAATCGTAGACACGGATCCTCTGATGGTCGATCGCGATGGAGACGATAAGCGGACCTTGCGGCTTTGCGCCGGTCTCCTTTTCTGCCGCCTGCGGCTTCTTGTCGATCGCGTTGCGGCGGACTTTTGGCCGCCGGGGCTGAATCGGATAGGCGGGCCGGTAATAGCCGGGATCGAATTCGTTCCAGTAATAGAGCGCAGCCTCGGCCTGGGACGCGCCGGCAACAGCGCCGGCGGCGGTCAAGATCACAGCAACGCCGGCAGTGGAAACCCGATGTCCGCTCACGCCTCTATTCCCCAAAATCCTGAACGCAATCTCGAACTTCGTTGTCGCAGAGCCGAACTGCGTTCACCAGCGTAGGGCCCGAAAGTGCTCCGCTTTCCATCCATGCGTAGCAAAAAAGCCTCACATTCAGTTAAACGGCGGCCGGTCGCCCGCTACCGGCGGCTTTCCGATGTGGCACCGCAGCACTACATAGGCCGCGAGCACCACCGACGGAGCGTTTTTCATGCCATTCGAACCCAGCAGCCTTTATGACAACCAGCCGAAGATCCGCCCGCTTGCGGCGGCCTTCGGGCTGGCATTGGCTGTGTTCTCGGCCCTGGGATTGGCCGCTCCGGCGCTTGCCGCGGATGAGCCCGACCTGATCTTTCGCCGTTCCACGGTCTTCAAATGGCTGAGCCCGAACGACAAACTCGCGACCTACGGCGTCGACGATCCCGAGGTTGAGGGAGTCGCTTGCCACTTCACGGTGCCGGAGAAGGGCGGCTTCAAGGGCTGGCTGGGGCTGGCCGAGGAGGTCTCCGACATTTCGCTGGCTTGCCGTCAGGTTGGCCCGATCCGCTTCAAGAACAAGCTGGAGCAGGGCGACGACATGTTCCGCAAGCGGCGGTCGCTGTTCTTCAAGAAGATGCAGATCGTGCGCGGCTGCGACGCCAAACGGAACGTGCTTGTTTACATGGTCTATTCGGACCGGCTGATCGAAGGTTCGCCGAAGAACTCCACGTCCTCGGTGCCGATCATGCCGTGGGGAGCCGCCGACACCGCAGTTCAGAAGTGCGGTGAATTCATTGAGTAGGTTAGGGCTGAGCGCGAACATCCCGCATCAGCGCCGTTGCGGCGCCGGCCGGGATTCGGCACGGGCCTTGGGGTCGCGGCATCCCACGAGATGCAGGAGCTGTTGCGGCGAGGAGACATTGCCGTAATAGCCGATACCGCCCTGCTGTGACATGGCCCCGCAATTGCCCGAGAGCCCGGCCTGCATTTGCTTGACCATTCCCGCGTCGGACGAACCGCTCGCTTTCGTTTGCTCAACGATCGGCTTGCCCGTTTCACGAGGCGAGGCGTCACTGCCAACGTCGATGTTGCCATTGCCCACGACGGCGATCCTTATGCTGGTAGACAGATTTGCTGAGGAGACTCCTAAACTCGTCAACGTCCGCAAAAGTTGCACGGTACCCGCTAAGTCGTTCCGGCATTGATGGGGTTCAGACCCGTCCCCTACAAAGTCCGGCAGCGCTCGGCCATTGACCCAATGTAGGTTCGGCAATGACCGATGATGCAAATGTCACGATCCACGCTCGCTGAAATCATTGCGGTTTTTGCAGCAATATTTCGTCGCAACTGCGGCGACGAAACAATTCTCCGCCGCGGCGAAACCATTTTTCGCTTTTGGTGCAGATGTCCGGAAACAGCATTTGGTTATTCAGTGCGCCCAACGAAACGGCGCGTTTAGCCGGACCTGGAGGCAGATTGATGCGAACTCTCAGCTTGATCCTTGGCTTCGTGTTTGTGCTCGCCGGGCCTTCGATGGCTGGATCTTCGGACAGTTTGCCCGCTATCGGCACCTTCGCCTATAATGGCACGCCCGCTGGCAATTCCGCACCACTCCTGGTTGCAGCGCGATAGTCAGTCCCAGCCGATCAAGTAAAGTCCAGGCCAACATGCTCCGTCGTCTTTGCACCGTAGCGGCAGCCGGCTCCCTCATCCTCATCGGTTCAGCGCATGCCCAGATGCGCTCTCAGCCGAGGCTTCCCGATCCGCGCGGCGAATTCGTGCGCCAGTGCGCGCCCCACATGATGGGACGCTGGGCTCATCCGGAGTCGGTGTGCGGCTGCCTGCACGACTATGCCGCTGCCTCGGTCGAAGACAACGACCTGCGCGAGGCGCTGCTGCGCGGTATCAGCGAAACCGGCGTGCCGACCATCGAGACCCAATGGGTGCCGCCGGCCAAACAGTCGCAGATCGCGGCGACCTTCACCAAGATCGCCAAGCCCGCATTGCAATGCATGTTCGAGCCGGCGCCC
>JAEZEU010000539.1 GCA_023432885.1 Pseudomonadota bacterium
GGGCTCATTTGACGATTTTGACACTTGTCGTCAAAATGTCAAATCATGGGTCCGGTAGTGCGGACATCTGCCGCCCTGATCGCCGTTGCAAGGCGCCTGCGCTCGCAATGGCGACGGTTCACTTCGCCTGATACGCCGCCAGGAACATCCGCAGCGCGCTCTCGGCCACTTCGCTGATGCGCGCGGCCGATGGCGCGGGCTCCGCCTGGAAGACGAAGGGCAGGAACAAGCCGGCCTGGCACATCATCATGAATTGCGAGGCCGCGAGCCGGCAGTCTGGTATCGCGAGGTCGCCCGACTCCACATGTGCCTCGAGATAGGCGGACAGCCGCGTGATGTTCAGGTCGAGCACGTTCTCATAGTAGCGGCGGCCCACCTCTGGCATGCGCTCGGCGATCGCCATCACGGTGCGGATTGCCGAACCGCCGCCGGGACGGCACAGGACGCCGATATAGGCGCGGCCGAACTCGCGCATCGTTGTCTCGACGTCTCGGGCCGGATCGAAATTGAAGGCGGTCTTGCCCTGCTCGATCTGCTCCTCCTCGAGGATCGCCTCGAACAGGTGATACTTGTCGGCGAAGTACACATAGAGCGTGCCCTTGGAGACGCCGCAGGCGCGCGCGATCTCGCCCATGCTGGCGCCGTCAAAGCCGAGATCCATGAACACCTTGCGCGCGCCGTCGAGAATCTGGCGGCGCTTGGCGCTTTCCTCTTCGCCGGATGTGGGGTGTTGGTCTGGATGGATTGCAACCATTGGTTTAGGCTTCCGGGAAAGATTTCGCTTCTGCGAAGAGGCTGGCGGCGGTTTTTGGCTTATGTTCCATCCCGCAGCAACGTATATTGACCGAACCGTTCGGTCAATGATAATCTGCCAACGTGGCGAAGGTCCGTTCAGGCTTCAGTCAGCGCCGCGACACCGTTTGTGAGGAGGCCGCAATGGCCGCGACGAGAGACCAAGCCGCGCGCGTGATCCGGCCCAACGCCGCCACGGGGGAGGGCGACGCAGTCGGCCATACTCCATCGGATCCTGGCGAACAGCCTCGCAATGAAGTGACGGAGGAGGTCAGACGTGCTCCGTCCGAGACGCCGCAGGGGCCGCCGGCCGCCAAGCCATCCGGCGGACCGGCCGCGGAGGACGCACCGAAACCGCGCAAGCGCAAATTCATCGTGGTGGGCTTGATCTGCCTGCTCATACTCGCCGCCGCCGGCTATGCCGTCTATTTCGTTTTCATCGGCCGCTTCTATGTCTCGACCGATGATGCCTATGTCCGCGCCAACAACACCATGCTGGGGGCGCGCGTCGCCGGCCACGTCACCTCGGTCATGCAGGCCGACAACAGCCTCGTCAAAAAGGGTGACGTCATCTTCCGCATCGACGATGGCGACTACCGGATCGCCGTGGATTCCGCGCGCACGAAAATCGCGACCCAGCAGGCGGCCATCGACCGCATCGGCCGCCAGATCACGGCGCAGGAGAGCGCGGTGGAGCAGGCCAAGGCGCAGCTTGTCTCGGCGGAGGCGGTCTTGAAGCGCGCCGGGCTCGATTTCGAGCGCCAGCAGCAGCTTTCGACCAAGGGCTTTGCCTCGCGCGCTACGTTCGAGGTCTCGGAAGCCAGCCGCGACCAGGGCGCCGCGGCCGTGCGGTCCGCGCAGGCTGCCTTCGACGCCGCGCGCGACAATGTCGAGGTGACCAGGGCGCAGCAGAACGAGGCGCGCGCCCAGCTTGCGGAATTGCAGACCGCGCTCGCCAGGGCCGAGCGCGATCTCGATTTCACCTATGTGCGCGCCCCGGTCGACGGCCTCTTTTCCAATCGCCTGGTCAATGTCGGCGACATGATCCAGGCCGGCCAGCGGCTCGGCAATGTCGTCCCGCTCGACGAGGTCTTCATCGACGCGAACTACAAGGAGACACAGCTGAGGCGCATCCGTCCCGGCCAGCCGGTGACCATCAAGGTCGATGCCTACGGCTTCCGCAAGTTCAAGGGCGTCGTCAACAGCATTTCGGCGGGCGCAGGCTCGGTGTTCACGCTGCTGCCGCCGGACAACGCGACCGGCAATTTCACCAAGATCGTGCAGCGCGTGCCGGTGCGCATCCGCGTGCCGAAGAGCGTGGCGAAGCAACACCTGCTGCGCGCAGGCATGTCGGTCTACACCACCGTCGACACCCGCGAAGGCGCCCATGACGCCGACGACGAGGCCGATCTCGACGCATCCGAGGCGACCCATCCGAAGTAATCCAGGAGCCGGGCACGATCATGGCTGACGCCACGCCTGCAATGATGAACCCGGCAATGGCGTCCGAACGGATTCCGCCAAGGCGGCTGTTCGCCTTCCTCATCATGGTGTTCGGGATGTTCATGTCCATCCTGGACATCCAGATCGTCTCGGCTTCGCTCAATGAAATCCAGGCCGGCCTCTCGGCGAGCCAGAGCGAAGTGTCCTGGGTGCAGACGTCCTATTTGATCGCCGAAGTGATCGCGATTCCACTGTCGGGCTTCATGTCGCGCGCGCTCGGCACGCGGCTGTTGTTCGCGATCTCAGCCTCCGGCTTCACCATCGCGAGCTTCTTCTGCGGCTTGGCCTCGACGCTGGAGCAGATGATCATCTGGCGCGCGATTCAGGGATTTTTGGGCGCCGGCATGATCCCGACGGTGTTTGCCTCGGCCTACACCGTCTTTCCGCGCTCCAAATTCAATATCGTCGGTCCCATCATTGGCCTGGTCGCGACCCTGGCGCCGACCATCGGGCCCACGATAGGCGGCCTGATCACCGACTGGATGTCGTGGCACTGGCTGTTCTTCATCAATATCATTCCCGGCATCGGCATCACGATCGGCGTCCTCATCCTGTGCGATTTCGACCGACCGCAATTCGAACTGCTCGAGCATTTCGACTGGTGGGGCCTGTTGTTCATGGCGGGCTTCCTCGGCACGCTGGAATACGTGCTGGAGGAGGGGCCGCGCTATGAATGGCTGCAGGACACCTCGATCGCGGTTTGCGCCGCGATCTGCGCTCTGTCGGCCATCGCCTTCTTCTGGCGCGTGTTCACGGCGAGGGAGCCGATCGTCGACCTCACCACCTTTGCCGATCGCAATTTCGGCATCGGCTGCCTGATCGCGCTGTTCATCGGCGTCGGTCTATACGGCCTGACCTACATGTATCCGCGCTATCTGGCGGAAGTGCGCGGCTACAGTGCGCTGATGATCGGTGAGACCATGTTCGTCTCGGGGATCACCATGTTCCTGGTCGCTCCCCTGATCGGGCGGCTGATGAACATCGTCGACCTGCGCGTGATCATTGCCGCGGGCCTGATCATCTTCGCGATCGGTACGTACCAGATGACTTGGATCACCAAGGACTACGATTTCTGGGAGCTGTTCGTGCCGCAGGTGCTGCGTGGCATCGGCATGATGTGCGCGATGGTGCCGACCAACACCATTGCGCTGGGCACGCTGCCGCCGGAGCGGGTGAAGAACGCTTCCGGCCTGTTCAACCTGATGCGCAATCTCGGCGGCGCGATCGGACTCGCCGTCATCAACCAGGTGCTCAACGAGCGCACCGACCTGCACATCGCGCGGCTGCATGAGCGGGTGACCTGGGGTAATGCGACTGCGACTGAAACCCTCAACATGCTCACGCAGAAAATGCAGGGCATGGGCGATGCGTCGCTGATGGCGCTGAAGCAGCTGTCGCAGATCGTGCACCGCCAGGCCGTGGTGATGGGCTACGGCGACGCCTTCTTCCTGCTCACGATTTTCTATCTCGGTCTCAGCCTGCTGGTGCTGCTGCTGCACCAGCCCTCGCCCGCGGAGTTCGGCAGCGGCGGA
>JAEZEU010000079.1 GCA_023432885.1 Pseudomonadota bacterium
TCGGTTCCACCCTTGCCATGCGGGATTTGCAGCGCATTCAGCGCCACCTCGATGACGGCGAGCGTGCCCAGGATCATCGGCGCGTTGACATGGCCCATATGGGCGATGCGGAAGGCCTGGCCGTGCAATTCGCCAATCCCGACGCCGAGCACGACACCGCATTTTTCCTTGCAATAGCGATGCAGTGGCACCGGGTCATAACCGTTCGTCATGACCGTGGTAACCGTATTGGAGCGCTCGGATGCTTCGGCAATATTGATGCCGAGCACCTGGCCCTCCGACCAGCGCGTCACGGCGCGTCGCACGGCCTCGCCGAGCAGGCGATGGCGCTCAAAGGCGTTTTCCAGCCCCTCGGCGAACAGCATGTCGATCGCCTTGCGCAACGCGAACAACAGGTGCACCGGTGCGGTGCCGGCATATCTGCGATAGTGCTCCGTCCCCTCGCGCTCGGTCCAGTCCCAATAGGGAGTGCGCAGGTTCGCCTTCCTGTGCACTTCGCGTGCGCGGTCGCTGGCGGCGACGAATCCGAGGCCGGGCGGCGTCATCAGGCCCTTCTGCGAGCCGGATATGGCGACATCGACGCCCCAGGCGTCCATCTCGAACGGCATGCAGCCGAGCGAGGCCACGGTGTCGACCATGAAGAGCGCGGGGTGACCGCTCGCCTTGATCGCCTTGCCGATCGCCTCAATGTCGTTCCAGACACCGGACGCCGTGTCGACCTGCGCCACGAGTACCGCCTTGATCGTGTGCGCCTTGTCCTTCCGCAACCGCTCTTCCACCTCATTTGGCCGCACCGCGCGGCGCCAATCGCCCTTCAGCACCTCGACCTCGACGCCCATCAGCCCCGCGGCGATGCCCCAGCCGACCGCGAAGCGTCCACTCTCCAGCACCAATATCTTGTCGCCGCGGGACAGCACATTGGAAATCGCCGCTTCCCAGGCGCCGTGACCGTTGGCGATGTGGATGTAAGACCTGTTCCTGGTCGCGAACAATTTGGAGAGGTCGGCATGCAGGCCGTCGCTCAGCTCGACCATGTCGCGGGAATAGATGTCCAGTGCCGGACGGTGCATGGCCTGCAGCACCTCGTCGGGCATTGTGGTGGGTCCGGGGATGGCCAGAAATTCCCGGCCCGCGCGAACGGTCATTGGTCGTCTTCCTTGTCTGGATATTCGGCCATGCTGGCACGGCCGCGAGCAGTTTCAAAGAGCTCTTGAGCGGTGCATTCATGCAGAATTGTAACGATTTGGTGGCCTATTTCCGGATGGTCTCCGCGATCTCGCGCCAAATCTGGTCCTTGATCTTCGTCGCCAGCGGGCTTGGAAGGACATTCACCGGTTCGGCATTCCTCCGGCAGGCTTCGACCAGCCGCAGGACCCACACCTCGCCGTCGGTGTAGTAGAGATCGCCGCCGCCGTTGCGGCCGTCCAGCGTCGGCCCGATCCCCGTTACTTGATATTTGGCGGTCATCATGCCCGCGGTTTCGAGATCGGTGGCCAGCGTCATGCGCTCGAGGTCGATATCGGCATCGATGTGGTGGGTGATGGCGCCGGTGTAATGGCTGACGCCGACGCCGCGATCCATCGTCGCCGCGCCCAGCCACACCGGGCGCTTCTCCTGGCCTTGATCCAGCACCTTCCAGAAGCGGACATGGTTGCGGCGGTCGGCGCTGGCGCCGATCGGCTTTTCGAAGGCGAGGTCCTCGCGCCGTCCGAGGTAGACAAGATTGCTCACCGGCGCGTCCTTGTAGGGACGGTCGAGCAGCACGCTTCCAACGATCTCGATGGAGGATTTCAGCGTGATCGGATCGGCCGGATACCAGCCTGCCGCATGCATCGCACACAGGATATCGCTCCTGTCGCCGATCAGCCCGACATTGATGGGATCGCCCGGAATGCCCTGCGCCGTGCGCGTCACCATCTCAAGGCCAGCGAGGCCCTTCTGGTGCTCGTGATGCGTCCACAGCAGCGGCAGCACGATGTAAGCGAGCAGGAGGTAGACCGCCATCGTGAGCAACAGGATGACTGAAGCGCGGCGCAGCCGGCTGAGCCGCTTGCGTTCATTCGTGATGTCGGCTGTGGTCAGCGCCGTGTCTCCCGGCAGCCGGCGGCCTCGGCTTCCTCGACCGAGCAGAACCAGCGCGTGCCCTTGGCAATCCTCATCTGGATCTTCGCATACCAGCGGCTGGCCGGTGTGTGATAGATGCACTCGCCGGAGCTGTTGACATTGCCCTTGATGGTGCAATCGGGCGAGGGTGCGACCGGGCCGGACGCCGATGCCAGCAGGATCGCCCGAGCGTTCTCCGGTGGTTTGACAGCGCCGAGCACGGCCGTCTTCTTGTTGCGCACGCGCCAATCCCACGGTGCGATGAAGGCGCCCTGCCACATGCCTGCCTTGGCTTCGCGCGCCATCTTCTCGGCCGGCTCGTAGTCCTTGGAGATACGCACCAAGGCCAGCGACCACCCATTCGACACGAGCCATTTCTGGATGTCCTCGCCATCGGCGTGGCAACGCGCCACGGTTCGGCCGCGGCGATCGACGGAACGGGCCTGGCACGTCCAGACCCTGCCGCCGAACCGCTTGATCAGCTCGTCGCGCGCGGCAACGCCGCAGGTCCACCGCTCGCCCTTGGTGTTGAGGCAAAGCTGGTCGGTCGAGGGCGCATCGATGCCGCCGAGGCGGATGCGCGTATTGCCAATCTGTACCTGGTCGGCCTCGCGGATCTTCGGCACGCCGGTGACCTCGGCGGCGCCGCTCGCGGCGGGCCACAGCAGCAAGACACAGGCGAACGAAAGCTTTCGTATCGTCATCGGCATTTCCGGCGAAGCATCGTGGAGGTTAGCCTGCCGATTGTGCGGACAAAAGGCCCTGTGTGCCAGCGGGCGGGCACCGCGCCGCTTTCAACTTAATGCGATAAACCGGCGTTGGCTCGCTCCGCAAGGCGCAGGCCGGCGGCAAACGGTACGGGTAGGGTTGCAGGCGCGGCGGCTTGAGGGGCGTTCGGCGGCTCGCTACATTTCGGATGGCTCCTTCCTTCCCCTTTCCGGAAATCGACATGAGCACGCTCTTCTCGCCGATCCAGCTGCGCGACCTGAAACTGGCCAACCGCAT
>JAEZEU010000088.1 GCA_023432885.1 Pseudomonadota bacterium
GCTGACGACGAGAATGTGAAGGGTAGAAGTTGATGTCGAAACCTGTGACCGGGCCGTTCGAGAAAACCCCGGGATGGCTGGACTGGTACGACGGCCCGTCAAAGCCGCGTTTCAAGGTACCCACGGGCGCGGTGGACGCACATTGCCACGTGTTCGGCCCGGGGGCGGAATATCCCTATGCGCCGGAACGCAAATACACGCCATGCGATGCCTCGCGCGCCCAGCTTTATGGCTTGCGCGATCATCTCGGCTTTTCCCGCAACGTGGTGGTGCAGGCTACCTGCCACGGCGCCGACAACCGCGCCATGGTGGATGCGCTCATCCATTCTGGCGGCAAGGCCCGTGGCGTCGCAACCGTCAAGCGCAGCGTCACCGATGCCGAGCTGAAGGCCATGCACCAGGCGGGCGTGCGCGGCGTCCGCTTCAATTTCGTCAAGCGCCTCGTCGACTTCACCCCGCGCGACGAGTTGAACGAGATCGCCGGCCGTATCGCCAAGCTCGGCTGGCATGTCGTGATCTATTTCGAGGCGGTCGACCTGCCGGAGCTTTGGGACTTCTTCACGACGCTGCCGACTACGGTCGTGGTGGATCATATGGGCCGGCCGGACGTTACCAAGCCGGTGGACGGTCCGGAATTCGAGCTGTTCGTGAAGTTCATGCGCGAGCACGGCAATGTCTGGTCGAAGGTGAGCTGCCCGGAGCGGCTTTCGGTTGCCGGGCCTCCCGCGCTCAACGGCGAGCAGAATGCCTATCGGGACGTGATTCCGTTCGCCCGGCGCATTGTCGAGACATTTCCCGACCGCGTGCTCTGGGGCACCGACTGGCCGCATCCGAACCTGAAGGGGCACATGCCTGATGACGGTCTCCTGGTCGACTTCATTCCGCACATTGCGGTGTCGCAAGAATTGCAGCGCAAGCTGCTGGTAGACAATCCGATGCGCCTTTACTGGCCCGAGCAATCCTGAGGAGGCAAGCCATGTCACTCGACAAACCCTACAAGGATATTCCCGGCACGACGATCTTCGACGCCGACATGTCGCGCCAGGGCTATCACCTGAACCAGTTCTGCATGTCGCTGATGAAGGCGGAGAATCGCGCGCGCTTCAAGGCGAACGAGCGCGCCTATCTCGACGAATGGCCGATGACCGAGGAGCAGAAACAGGCGGTGATGGCGCGCGATCTCAACCGCTGCATCCAGCTTGGCGGCAACATCTATTTCCTTGCCAAGATCGGGGCCACCGACGGCAAGAGCTTTCAGCAGATGGCCGGCAGCATGACCGGCATGACCGAAGAGCAATACCGCGACATGATGGTGAACGGCGGACGCTCCGTCGAAGGCAATCGCAAGATCGGGGAGACGAAGTAATGGCCCGCATCACCTCCAGCGTATACACCTCGCACGTGCCGGCAGTCGGCGCCGCGATCGATCTCGGCAAGACCACTGAGGCCTACTGGCAGCCGGTGTTCAAGGGTTACGAGTTCTCCAAGCAGTGGGAGAGGGAGCAGAAGCCCGACGTGATCTTCCTGGTGTTCAACGATCACGCCACCGCCTTCAGCCTCGACTTCATCCCGACCTTCGCGATCGGCACGGCCGCCGAATTTCAACCGGCCGACGAGGGCTGGGGACCGCGACCGGTGCCGAAGGTGATCGGCCATCCGAAGGTCGCCTCGCACATCGCGCAGTCGGTGATCGCGGACGATTTCGATCTCACCATCGTCAACAAGATGGACGTCGACCATGGGCTTACCGTGCCGCTCAGTCTGATGTTCGGCCAGCCGCAGGCCTGGCCGTGCCCGGTGATCCCGTTTGCCGTTAATGTCGTGCAATACCCGCCGCCGTCGGGCCGGCGCTGCTTCATGCTGGGGCAGGCGATCCGCAGGGCGATCGAGTCCTATGACGAGCCGCTCAATGTGCAGATCTGGGGCACCGGCGGCATGAGCCATCAGTTGCAGGGCCCGCGCGCCGGCCTGATCAACAAGGAGTGGGACAATGCGTTCCTCGACCGGCTGATCGACGATCCCGAGGGCCTTTCGAAGGTGCCGCACATCGACTATGTGCGCGAGGCCGGCAGCGAGGGCATCGAGCTCGTGATGTGGCTGATCGCGCGCGGCGCGATGAGCGATTTGCGGGGCGGAAAAAAGCCGACGGTGCGGCACAGATTCTACCATGTGCCTGCGAGCAACACCGCCGTCGGCCATCTGATCCTGGAGAACAACTGACATGGCCAAGACGATCAAGGTCGCGCTCGCCGGAGCGGGCGCGTTCGGCATCAAGCATCTCGACGGCATCAAGAACATCGAGGGCGTCGAGGTGGTGTCGCTGGTCGGCCGCAGGCTGGAGCCAACGAAGGAGGTCGCGGCCAAGTACGGCATCGAGCATGTCTCGACCGATCTTGCGGACAGCCTTGCAATCAAGGATGTCGATGCCGTCATCCTCTGCACGCCGACGCAGATGCATGCGAGCCAGGCGCTGGCCTGCATGAAGGCTGGCAAGCATGTGCAGGTCGAGATTCCGCTCGCAGATTCGCTTGCCGATGCGCAGGCCGTTGTCGACCTGCAGAAGAAAACCGGGCTGGTGGCGATGTGCGGCCACACGCGCCGCTTCAACCCGAGTCATCAATGGGTACGCAAGAAGATCCTTGCCGGCGAGTTCAACATCCAGCAGATGGACGTGCAGACCTTTTTCTTCCGCCGCACCAATATGAACGCGCTGGGCCAGCCGCGAAGCTGGACCGACCATTTGCTCTGGCATCATGCCGCGCACACGGTCGACCTGTTTGCCTATCAGGCGCGTTCGCCGATCGTGAAGGCCAACGCAGTTCAGGGACCGATCCACCCGACGCTCGGCATCGCGATGGACATGTCGATCCAGCTCAAGGCGCAGAACGGCGCGATCTGCACGCTGAGTCTGTCCTTCAACAATGACGGCCCGCTCGGCACCTTCTTCCGCTATATCGGCGACACCGGCACCTATATCGCGCGCTACGACGATCTCGTGAACGGCAAGGAAGAGAAGATCGACGTCTCCAAGGTCGACGTGTCGATGAACGGCATCGAGCTGCAGGACCGCGAGTTCTTTGCCGCCATCCGCGAGGGCCGTGAGCCGAACGCCAGCGTGGCTCAGGTGCTGCCGTGCTACCAGGTCCTGCACGACCTGGATCGACAACTGGCGACGGGCTAGCCACTGCTCCCATGCCCGGGTTTGTCCTCGGGCATCTACGGTCTCGGTTACAATTTGAAGAAAGATTTAGATGGCCTGGACAAGCCGGGCCATGACGATCTTTTGATACGGGCGCCTCATTTCGTGTGCTGCAGACCATTGGTCCGCGGCAGCCGTTCGGCGTAACCTTCCGTGCGTGTAGTAGTGGAGTGATTTCTCATGAAGATCCTGACTTTGACCGTCGGCCTCGCGGCCGTGTTCGCTGCGACCGGCGCTTCGGCGCAATCGGTCGACCTGTCCGGCAGGTAGAATTGCATTGCGATGTGCCGGGGCGGCGGCCAGCCCTACATCACCCAGAATGGAGCGACGCTTAACGTGGTGACCGAGGCAGGAATTCCGTCGCGTGCCTGGGCGGATTGGTACAATCCGGCCTCGCGGATCTGGGTCGATGCCTTGCTCCAGAGCGCGGTCTATACGCCGGACGGTCTGGTGATCCAGTTCGACGACGGCACCGTCTGGCGTCGCGAGCTACCGCCGCCGCCACCTGTCCGCCGCCGCTCCTGATTGCCAGCGCGGCTTGCCAAGCGTACGACGCGATCGCACGCTTGGCTCGCACCACCATCTTGCCGAGCGCGGTTTCGTAGTGTGGCCCACGCTTCGCTTCGCCCACACTAAGTTCTTTTCTGTCCGCCGACGCGGCGCCTCGTCAACTGACCTTGCGCTCACGGTTCTCCCAGAAGGGCTTGCGCAGCTCGCGCTTGAGGATTTTCCCGGCGCCGGAGAGCGGCAACGGCTTGTCGGTGATCTCGACACTGCGCGGACATTTGTAGCCGGCGATCAGCGTCTTGCAGAACTCGATCAGCTCGTCAGGCGTTGATTTTGCGCCGGGCTTGGCGACCACGACGGCGTGAACCTGCTCGCCCCAGCGCTCGCTGGGAATGCCAATCACGGCACACTGGGCCACCGAGGGGTGCTGCGCCAGCGCATTCTCGACCTCGGCCGAATAGACGTTCTCGCCGCCGGAGATGATCATGTCCTTGACGCGGTCGACGACATAGACGAATCCGTCCTCGTCCATATAGCCGCCGTCGCCGGTGTGCATCCAGCCGTCGATGACGGCTTTAGCAGTCTCCTCCGGGCGCTCCCAGTAACCCATCATCACGGTGTCGCCGCGAACGGCGATCTCCCCGACGGTGCCGATGGGGACAGGCTTGTCTTCGGCGTCCACGATCTTGACCTCGCAGCCGAGGGTGACCCGGCCGGCGCCGCGATGCCGGCCCTTGGCGCGGCCTTCGCCGATATGCTCCTTCCAGTGCAGGAGCGTCGCGATCGGCGACAGCTCGGTCATGCCATAGGCTTGCGTGAACTGCACGTTCGGCAGTGCCTTCATGGCGCGGCCCAGCACGGCGTCGCTGATGGGGGAGGCGCCATAGGCGATTCCCTTCAGCGAGGAGAGGTCGTACTCGCCGAGCTTCGGATGATCTACCAACATCTGGATCATGGTCGGCACCAGCAGCACGTCGGTGACGCGGTCGCGCTGGATTGCCGCGGCGACGGCGTCGGGCGTAAAGCCCTGGATGATGACGTTGGAGCCGCCGCTGAGCAGCACCGAATACATCGCCGCACCATTGGCGAGATGGAACATCGGTGCCGCGTGCAGATAGATGGTGCTGCTCGGCCAGAGGCCCTCTCCGAGGGCATTCAGTGCATTCGCCATCAGGTTGCCGTGGCTGAGCATGACGCCCTTGGAACGGCCGGTGGTCCCGCCGGTGTAGAAGATGCCGCAGAGATCGCCGCTCTGGCGCATCGCATCGGACATCGGCGCGCAGCGCTCGATCAGCTTTTCGTAATTGTCCATGCCCGCGGGCGTCTCGCCATCATCGGCATAGACCAGCTTCAGGCCGGGGATTGCCTTTGCAAGGGCGGTTCCGACGGGAGCAAACGCTTTGTCCACGAAGAGCAGCCCGGGACGGCAGTCGCGCATCGCATCCTCGTTCTCCAGCGGGCTCCAGCGGATATTGAGCGGCACGATGACAGTGCCGGACCAGCCGGCAGCGAGATAAAGCTCGAGATAACGATCCGAATTCAGTGACAGCACCGCGACGCGGTCGCCCACCTGCATACCGAGCGCACGGATGCCGGCCGCGAGCTTTGCCACGCGTTCTCCGACCTCGCGCCAGTTCTTGCGTCTGTTACCACAGACGATGGCAAGGCCGTTCGGATTGATCTGCAGCGCGCGCCGCAGTCCATGGGTGATGTTCATCGCTTTCCTCCACGCTTCATGTTTGCCGGCGGTTTCTCCGCCTTCTTCCTTGATGATTTCGCGGCCAGGCCCTCGGTGAGGCGGATGGCGAACTCTGCGGCGATGTCCTCGGCGGGCAGGGCGCCGCCCGGCTGGTACCAATGGCCGATCCAGTTCAGCGAGCCCGCAATGGCAAAGGCCGACAGCTTGACGTCACACGGCCTGACCGAGCCGTCTTCGATGCCTTCCTTGATGTAGCGGCGGAAAGCGCGGTCGATCTTCTTCTTGGCGGCCGCCACGATCGTGCGGTTGTGCTCGGTGAGATCGCGGACGTCGAAACGCACCAGACTCTTGCCGTAGTCGGTGGTCATCACCTCGGCATAGCGCACGATCAGCTTGCGCAGCTTGGCCATGCCGGTGCCGCCGCCGGAATCGATCTCGCCGATGCAGTCATCGACGCGTTCCTGGCCGATCGCCCAGCACTCGTAGAGGATCTCGTCCTTGCCGCGGAAATAATTGTACAGCGCGGGCTTGGTGATGTTCAGCCGCTCGGCGACGTCGTTGAGCGTAGTGCCGTGATAGCCCTGATCGAGGAAGAGCTGCACTGCCGTGCGCAGGACCGCCTCGCGCTTCTCGTCGCGGGCGCGGCGCCGGCTCTCGAAGGGCATCCAGGGCGACTGGCTAGGTGCGGAGGAGGGCGATCCGTCCATGTTGGGGCTTCCGCGTTGACTCAGTGGCAGAGTCCCGTATATGACCCATGGGTAAGAAACAGTCCAGCGGGTAATATTGGGAGGAAGCGATGACGTCTCGCACCACCGTCGCCGGTGTCGGCATGATCCCCTTCGTCAAGCCCGGCGCCAACGCGCCGTATCATGAGATGGGTGCCGAGGCGGCCAGGCTCGCGCTCGCCGATGCCGGCATCGACTACGGCAAGGTGCAGCAGGCCTATGTCGGTTACGTCTACGGCGATTCCACCTGCGGACAGCGCGCACTCTATCCGGTCGGCATGACCGGCATCCCGATCGTCAACGTCAACAACAACTGCTCGACCGGATCGACTGCGCTGTTCCTGGCCCGGCAGGCGATCGAATCCGGCGCCGCCGACTGCGTGATGGCGCTCGGCTTCGAGCAGATGAAGCCCGGCGCGCTGGGCGCCGTCTTCACCGACCGCCCCAGCGCCTTCGATGAATTCGATGCGGCCGCCGACAAGCTGGTCGATGCGCCCGGCGTGCCGCTGGCGCTGCGCTACTTCGGCGGCGCGGGCCTCAGCCACATGAAGAAGTACGGAACGCCGCTCTCTGCATTCGCAAAAGTGCGGGCCAAGGCGAGCCGGCACGCCAAGAACAATCCGCTTGCCGTGTTCCGAAAGGAAGTCACTGCCGACGATGTATTGAACGACCAGGTGATCTGGCCGGGCGTGATGACGCGCCTGATGGCCTGTCCGCCGACATGCGGTGCAGCGGCCGCGATCCTGGTGTCGGAAAGGTTTGCCGAGAAGCACGGCCTGCGCAGCGACGTACGCATCCGCGCGCAGGCGATGACCACGGATACGGCCTCCACCTTCGGCGCCGGCGACATGATGCAGGTGGTCGGCTTCGACATGGCGCGCGAAGCCGCCAGCAAGGTCTATGAGGCAGCCGGCATCGGACCGGAAGATCTCGACGTCGTCGAACTGCACGACTGTTTCGCCCATAACGAGCTGATCACCTATGAGGGGCTCGGCCTTTGCAAGGAGGGCGAGGCAGCGCGCTTCATCGACGATGGCGACAATACCTATGGCGGCAGGATCGTCACCAATCCTTCGGGCGGACTCTTGTCGAAGGGTCATCCGCTCGGCGCCACGGGCCTTGCGCAATGCTATGAGCTGACCCGGCAGCTGCGCGGCACGGCTGACGCGACACAGGTCGAGGGCGCGCGCATCGGCCTGCAGCACAATCTTGGGCTTGGCGGCGCCTGCGTCGTCACGCTCTACGAGCGCATCTGAGGCCAAATGGTCGATCAATCCGCCGTCGGGCGTGAGTTCACGCCGGTAACTGCCCGTGTCGAGCCGGGACGCCTGCGCTTCTTCCTCGATACGCTCGGTGAGAGCAATCCGATCTACCGCGACGAAAGCGCGGCGCGAGCGG
>JAEZEU010000135.1 GCA_023432885.1 Pseudomonadota bacterium
AGCCCGCCGCTCGGATCACGATCCTTTACGACGCCTTCGGTACCGATACCGCGATGACAAAGGACTGGGGCTTTTCGGCCCTCGTCGAAATTGCGGGCAAGCGCATCCTGTTCGATACCGGCGACAATGCAAGCATCTTCGCCGCCAATGTGAAAACCAAGGGCGTCGACCTTAACAGCCTTGATTTCGTGGTCCTCTCGCACCGGCATGGTGATCACATGGCGGGCTTGAGCCATGTCTTGAGCGTCAATCCGACGGTGAAGATCTACGCGCCCAAGGAGGGATTTGGCGTCTATGGCTCGTCGCTGCCGTCCAGCTTCTATCGCAGGGACGACTCGCTGCCGCCGGAGATGCGGTACTACGACGGCAAGCCGCCCGAGCTCATGAAATTCGGCGCCGCCTGGGCGAACGCCCATTTCGAGCTGATCGACCAAACGACGGAGATTGCGCCCGGTATCACGCTCATTGCGCTGATTTCGGACGCGCCCGGCACCAAGGAGCTCAAGGAGCTGTCGTTGGCAGTGAACACCCCCGAAGGAATCGTGCTCCTTGTCGGCTGCTCGCATCCCGGAGTCGAGCGGATCGTCGAGGCAGCGGCAGCGATCAACCCCAGGATTCGGCTGATCGTCGGAGGCTTCCATCTGGTTGTCGCGCCCGACGACTTGATCGCGAGAGTCGTGACCAGCCTGAAAGACCGCTTCAAGGTGGAGAGCATAGCGCCAGGTCACTGCACGGGCGAGCCGACCTTTGCGGCGCTGAAGAAGGCATTCGGTGACAAGTACATCTATGCCGGTCTCGGCACATCAATTTCGATCGGGCCTGCTGGCACTTCGGACACGATGAAGCGCGGCGAGGGGCCGACGCCCGAGGATCTCAGTATCTATCGCAAGTTCGCGGCCCGGGAAGATCCGTTGGGCGTGATGCGAGCGCGAGTTCTGCGAGCCGGAACGGACCGCTAAGGGATGAAGGGATTGGATCGGAGTGCCCGTGATTTGCCCGACGTGTCAAGTGTCCCGGCGGTACCATTCTCGAGCGTCGCTACTTTGCATGGGGTTGTTTTCGACATTCTTGCTTGAGAGCGCGAATGCATCGTGCTGCCAGCGATCGCGCCGGCTTTCCTCGCTTGGCCCGATGCCGTGGTTTACTTGCGTTCGCTGGGTTTGGCCGATGCGGATGCCGGCTGACCGGCGAGCTTTGCCTCATCCCACAGCGCGTCCATCTCTTCCAGGGTCGCATCCTGCAGTGAACGGCCCTTGGCCGCCAGCGCGCGCTCGATATAGGCAAAGCGCTTCTCGAACTTCACGTTGGTGCTGCGTAGCGCCATTTCCGGATTGGCGTCGACGTGGCGGGCGAGGTTGACCAGCGCAAACAGGAGATCGCCGGTCTCTTCGGCAAGATGCGCCTTGTCGCCGCTATCGAGGGCGGCCTCGATCTCGTCGGCTTCCTCGCGGATCTTGCTCAGCACCGCGCGCGGGTCGTTCCAGTCGAAGCCGACGATGGAGGCCTTGCGCTGCAACTCCAATGCCCGCGCCAGCGCAGGCTGCCCGGCCTTGACGCTGGAGAGCAGGGAGGTGTGGGCGCGCTCCTCGGGCGGCCGCCGCGCCGCGCGTTCGGCCTTCTCCTCGGCCTTGATCCGGTCCCAGTTCTCCGCAACATGGCCTGAGGTCACGACGCCGTTCTCGTCTCCGAATACGTGCGGATGGCGCCGGATCATCTTGCGGGTCACCGCTTCGACCACGTCGCCGAAGGCAAAGGCATTCTGCTCCTCCGCCATGCGGGCGTGATAGACCACCTGCAGCAGCAGGTCGCCAAGCTCATCCTTGAGGTCGTCGAGGTCACCACGCGCGATGGCGTCAGCCACCTCATAGGCTTCCTCGATGGTGTAGGGGGCAATCGTCGCAAAGTCCTGCTCGAGGTCCCAGGGGCAGCCCGTCACAGGCGTGCGCAGCGCCGCCATCACCTCGATCAGGCCTGAGATATCGCGGGAAGTTTTCATGTCGTTTCCGGCTTCTGGGATTTCCATTCCTTATGCCGCATAGCGCCTCGCGATCCCAGCGAAACCCGCGCATTGGCCTGGGGATCGGAGGGTGCTAAGGGCAGGTCATGTACGACGAAGAAACCGCGCTTGTGCTGTTCTCCGGCGGTCAGGACTCCACCACCTGCCTCGCCTGGGCGCTCGACCGTTTTGCAGGCGTCGAGACGCTGGGCTTTGCCTACGGCCAGCGCCATGCCATTGAGCTCGATTGCCGGGATCGCTTGCTCGCGGGCATCCGCGCGTCTCGGCCCGATTGGGCCGCAAAGCTTGGCGAAAGCCACACGCTGGAAATTCCGACGCTCGCCGAAATTTCGGACACCGCGCTGACTCGCGACGTCGAAATCAAGATGGGCGAGGACGGCCTGCCGAATACCTTCGTGCCGGGGCGCAACCTCGTGTTCCTGACCTTTGCCGCGGCGCTGGCGTATCGGCGCGGGATCCGGCACATCGTCGGGGGCATGTGCGAGACCGATTATTCCGGATACCCGGATTGCCGCGATGAGACCATCAGGGCGTTGCAGGCCGCGCTCAATCTCGGCATGGCGAAAGACTTCGAGCTGCACACGCCGCTGATGTGGCTGGACAAGGCCTCGACCTGGCAGCTCGCGCATGACCTCGGCGGGGCAGGGCTGGTCGACCTGATCCGCGAGCATTCCCACACCTGCTACCTCGGCCAGCGCGGCGCGCGGCACGATTGGGGCTATGGCTGCGGCGAATGCCCGGCCTGCAGCCTGCGGGCCAAGGGATGGAGGGAGTATGTGGCGCTCGAAAGTCAACGCCCCGCCTGACGCTTAGCTGCGCGCCTGAGCCTATCCAAAATCCTCCGTCGTCAGCTCGATCGGCTTGCCGTGCGGCGTGCGGTCGGCGGCGTGGTCCCACGCGTCGCGGTAGCGGTGCAGCAGTTCAGCCGTCGCCACGCCCTTGGCGGCGACGAGGCCTTCCAGCGTGGCGAGCCAATGGTGGTAATAGGTCTCGCCCGTATCGGGATCTCCTGCCGCCTGCGCGCGCTTGATCTCGGCGCCGAGCGCCTCGGCCCATTCCTTCCAGGTGAAGA
>JAEZEU010000162.1 GCA_023432885.1 Pseudomonadota bacterium
AGCACGACCAGGACGAGGATGGCGGGACGGATCTCTCTGATCATGAGAAGTCTCCTCAGGCAAGGTTCAAGGCTGCGACCACGAGGTCGATGGCCTTGATGCCGACAAAGGGAATGATGATGCCGCCAACGCCGTAAATCAGCAGGTTACGCCGCAGCAGCGCACCGGCCCCGACGGCGCGGTAGGCGACGCCCTTCAGGGCCAGCGGAATCAGAGCGATGATGATCAGCGCGTTAAAGATGATCGCCGACAGGATCGCGCTCTGCGGGCTTGCGAGGTGCATGATGTTCAACACCTGGAGCTGCGGATAGAAGGCCAGGAACATCGCTGGGATGATGGCGAAATACTTCGCCACATCGTTGGCGATGGAGAAGGTCGTCAGCGCGCCTCGGGTCATCAGCAGCTGCTTGCCGATCTCCACCACCTCGATCAGCTTCGTCGGGTTGGAATCGAGGTCCACCATATTGCCGGCCTCTCGCGCAGCCTGCGTGCCGGTATTCATGGCCACGCCGACGTCCGCCTGCGCCAATGCGGGCGCGTCATTGGTGCCGTCGCCGCACATAGCCACCAGCTTGCCCTTGGCCTGCTCGTCCCGGATCAGCCTCAGCTTGTCCTCGGGTGTGGCTTGCGCCAGGAAATCGTCGACCCCGGCTTCCGCCGCGATCGCGGCTGCGGTCATCGGGTTGTCGCCGGTGATCATGATGGTGCGGATGCCCATGCGGCGCAGTTCCGCGAAGCGCTCGCGAATGCCGCCCTTGACGATATCCTTGAGCTGAATGATGCCGAGCAGCCGGCCGTCCTTGGCGACCGCAAGCGGCGTGCCGCCCTCTTTTGCGATTTCGTCGGCCATGGCCTGCAGCTCTCGGGCCGCATCCGAACTTGGTGACGGCTGGATGGCGCGGACGGCGTTGCCGCTGGCCAGCGACTGCGCGGTGCCGCCGCCGATATAGTTGAGGATCGCATCCACGGCGCCCTTGCGCACCGAGGACGAGCCGGCATCGATGCCGCTCATGCGGGTCTGCGCCGTGAAGGGTACGAAACTCGCGTGGAGCTCCTTCATGTCGCGGCTGCGAATGCCGTATTTCTCCTTGGCCAGCACGACGATGGAACGGCCTTCCGGCGTCTCGTCGGCGAGCGAGGCTAGCTGCGCGGCATCGGCCAGCTCCTGCTCCGTTACGCCGCGCACCGGACGAAAGGCGGTCGCCTGGCGGTTGCCGAGCGTAATGGTGCCGGTCTTGTCGAGCAGCAGCGTGTCAACGTCGCCTGCCGCCTCCACCGCCCGGCCGGACATTGCCAGCACGTTGAAACGGACCAGGCGGTCCATGCCGGCAATGCCGATCGCCGACAGCAGCGCGCCGATGGTGGTCGGGATGAGCGTCACGAACAGGGCCACCAGGACCACGACGGGGATCGATCCGCCGGCATAGGCCGCGTAGCTCGGGATGGTGACGGTCGCGAACACGAAGATGATGGTGAGGCCCGCGAGCAGAATGTTGAGCGCGATCTCGTTCGGCGTCTTCTGCCGTTCGGCGCCCTCGACCAGCCTGATCATGCGGTCGATGAAGGTCGAGCCTTGGGCCGCGGTGATACGCACCTTGATCCAGTCCGACAGTACCTGGGTGCCGCCGGTGACGGCCGACCGGTCGCCGCCGGATTCGCGGATGACGGGAGCAGATTCGCCGGTGATGGCGGCCTCGTTGACGGAGGCGACGCCCTCGATGACCTCGCCGTCGGAGGGGATGAGATCGCCTGCTTCCACCAGAACGATGTCGTCCACTTTCAGGGTGGTGCCGGGAACGAGACGATAGGTCCTGGTCATGCCCTGGAGCAGCTTGGCCTTGCTTTCGGTCCGGGTTTTCTTCAGCGATTCCGCCTAGGCCTTGCCGCGGCCTTCGGCCACCGCTTCGGCGAAATTGGCGAACAGCACGGTGAACCAGAGCCAGAGCATGATCTGGAAGTTGAAGCCGAGACTGGCGCCGCCGATGACGAGATCTCGGACGAAGATCACGGTCGTGAGCGCGGCGACGATTTCGACCACGAACATCACCGGGTTCTTCATCATCAGGCGCGGGTCGAGTTTCGCAAAGGACGACCACATCGCGGGCACGACGATCTTCGGATCGAGCATCGTCGAAACGGCCGCTTTCTTTTGCAGTTTCATGGTTTCCATGGAGGTTACTCCGAATGCGATCAGAAGACGGTGTGGGCGTTCATTGCGAGGTGCTCGACGATCGGCCCGAGCGCCAATGCCGGGAAGAAAGTGAGGCCGCCGATGATCAGGATGACGCCGACGACGAGGCCGACGAACAGACCGCCGGTCGTCGGGAAGGTGCCCGCAGAGGCCGGAACCGACTTCTTCTCCGCCAGCGATCCCGCAATCGCCATTGCCGGTACGATCATGAAGAAGCGGCCGACGAACATCGCGACGGCGCCGGTGAGATTGTAGAACAGGATGTTGCCGGTCAGCCCGGCAAAGGCCGAGCCATTATTGCCGGTTTGTGACGTATAGGCGTAGAGCACCTCGGTGAAGCCGTGCGGTCCGGCGTTTGCCATCGAGGCAACAGCCGTCGGATAGACCACCGCAACAGCCGTCCAGCCCAGATACATCAGCGGCAGCACGAGGATGGCGAGCATCGCCATCTTGACCTCGCGCGCCTCGATCTTCTTGCCGATGTATTCCGGCGTGCGGCCGACCATCAGGCCGGCGACGAAGATCGCCAGGATCACGAACAGCAGCATGCCATAGAGGCCGGCGCCGACACCCCCGACGATGATCTCGCCGAGTTGCATGTTGATCAGCGGAATCATGCCGCCGATCGCGGTGAAGCTGTCATGCATGGCATTGACCGCGCCGCAGGAGGCGGCAGTCGTAACCACGGCGAACAGGGAGGAAGCAACGATGCCAAAACGGACCTCCTTGCCTTCCATGTTGCCGCCGGTCAAACCGAGGCTGCTCAGAGTGGAGGTGCCGTTGGCTTCAGCCCAGTAGGCGACCGCGACGCCGACGATGAACAGGATACCCATCACGGCGAGGATCGCCCAGCCCTGGCGCTGGTTGCCGACCATGCGGCCGAATACGTTCGTCAGCGCTGCGCCGAGCGCAAAGATCGAGATCATCTGCACAAAATTGGACAGCGCGGTCGGATTCTCGAAGGGATGCGCGGCATTGGCGTTGAAGAATCCGCCGCCATTGGTGCCGAGCATCTTGATCGCAACTTGCGAGGCAACCGGACCCACCGCGATGGTCTGCTTGGCGCCTTCCAGGGTGGTTGCTTCGACGTAGCCGCCGAGCGTCTGCGGCATGCCCTGCCAGACCAGGAACAGGCTGTAGACCATGCAGATCGGCAGCAGGATGTACAACGTGCAGCGCGTGACATCGACCCAGAAGTTTCCGACAGTACGCACGGAGTGACGCGCAAAACCGCGGATCAATGCCACCGCAAGCACGATGCCGGTCGCGGCCGACAGGAAGTTCTGGTGGGTCAAGCCCACCATCTGGGTTAGATAGGACAGCGTGCTCTCGCCGCCGTAGTTCTGCCAATTGGTGTTGGTGATGAAGGAGATCGCGGTGTTGAAAGAGAGATCCTCCGCGACGGCTCCCTGCCCGGCTGGATTGAACGGCAAGAATGCTTGCAGCCGCATCAGTCCGTAAATGATGAGGACGCCACCGACATGGAACAGCAGCATGGCGACGGTATAGGTCAGCCAATGCTGCTCGCGCGTCGGGTCAACGCCGCCGATCCAGTAGATCCCGCGTTCGACCGGCCGCAACGCCGGAGAGAGAAAGGTACTTTCGCCGTTGAAGACGCGCGTCATGTACCAGCCAAGCGGCTTCACCAGCGCGGCAATGATGACGCAGAAGAGGATGATTTGGGTCCAGCCGATGACGGTCATGGCGTCAAACCTTTCGAATTTTCTTCGAATTCAGGAGGACGGCCAGAAGGCCGAATAGCGCCGTGCTCAAGAGCGCATGTGCCAGGAACAGTTGTGCGAGGATCAACACGGTTCAAAAGCGCTCGGGACGGAGCAGGGCGTAGGTGAGATAGAAGAGAAGTCCGAGCGACACGATGCCGGCGAGCGAGTAATCGAAGATCATGGCTCACTCCTCACAGCCGCTCGCAGGCATAGGCGTATCCGATGCCGGCGGCGAACAGGCCGGCGGCGACGGCAAGCATCAGAACGTCCATCATGGCTATGCTCCGTTTTGCGCCCGGAGACGGCAGTGCTCAGCACCGCCAAATCCCGGCACGGCGGATGGCGGTAGATCAACAGCCCACTGGGAATTGATTGCCGCTCCCGCCTGTAATCAGTGGCTGTGAAGTGCCACCCGGCGCATAGGTTTTCGAGAGGGCGGGAACAGGCACGTTATAGGAATTCCATAAGTGTCATGACGATGCTGGCCCCTCGTCTTGCGGCTCCCGCGCCTGCCAGCGGGCTTATACGGCGCTTATGACGTCGCATGCCGGCTGCCATCGAATTCATATTCGAGGCGCAAGATATTGGCGGGGTGAGTGAAGCTTCCGCC
>JAEZEU010000167.1 GCA_023432885.1 Pseudomonadota bacterium
CCGCCGCCGGGCACGCTCTTCTCCGCATCCGGTACGTCGAACATGTAGCCCGCGAGCGTGGAAAGTTCCAGGAACGGCGAGCCCGGGTCGAGCACCAGCGCCACGCGCTCACGCGGCAGGAGCTGTCCGCGCTTGTGGAAGCGGTCCTTGGCGGCGGCGGAAGCCGTGCGGGTGCGATCTTCCAGCGCGCGCATGCGCGCGATCAGCGCAAGCATGCCGTCGCAATTGGCCTTGTAGGCGGTGCTGCCGGTGGCGATGGTGTTTTCGATGATGGCCATAGCTCTACCTTACTCGTCATTCCGGGGCGCGCGTAGCGCGAGCCCGGAATCCATACTCTCGATCGTGGTTATGGATTCCGGGTCTGCGCCGTCGGCGCATCCCGGAATGACAGCAGGGCGCCTCAATGCCTCACCCCGAAAATCTTCCGCGCCTCCGCCGGTGAGGCGACCTCCCGGCCGGCCTTGCGCGCGCAGGCGGCGAGCGCCTCGACGAGTTGCCCGTTCGATGTCACCTTGGTGCCGTCGCCGAGATAGAACGTGTCTTCCAGGCCGGAGCGCAGATGTCCGCCGAGCTCGGCGCAGCGCTGATGCAGCGGCCAAATTTCACCTCGGCCGATGGCGGTGACCTGCCAGTGCCCTTCCGGGCGTTTCAGCTTGAGCAATATCGGCAGCAGGTCGGGATCGGCCGGCATGCCGGAAGCGACACCCATCACGAAATTGTACTCCAGCGGCCCCGAATACATGCCGGTCTGCACATACATGCCGACGGAGCGCACGATACCGACGTCAAAGCATTCGAACTCGGGAATCGTGCCGGCGTCCTCCATGGCGTCGAGGAAATCCTGCACCTTCTCTACCGAATTGTCGAACAGCATCGGCGGCCAGGCCCAGCTGTTGTCGGCCTTCACCTTCAGATAATTCAGGGAGCCGGCGTTGCAGGCGGCGATCTCGGGCCTTGTCTCGCGCACGCAGGCAAGCGGGCCCTCATAATGAGGCCCCGACGTACCGGTCGTGTGGTTGATGATCACACCGGGACAGGCCTGCCGGATCGCCTGCTGAATTTCCCGGCTGACGCCGACCTCCCATGACGGCAAATGGCCCTTGCCGGGCGCCTGCTGCCGCAGATGGATATGCATGATGCTGGCGCCGGCATCGAAGGCGGCTTTTGCCTCGCGGGCCATCTGCTCCGGCGTGACGGGCACGTTGTGCTGTTTTGGATCAGTCAGCACGCCGTTCAGCGCGCAGGTGATGACGGCCTTGTCACTCATGATGTTCATTCCGGATGCGATGCGGGTATGATGGTCACTTCGGGTCCGAGCCTCTTGCGTTCACAAGCTGTTACTGCAGCGCGCCAAGCCGTTGTCTGAGAAGCCCTATTTCGGACCGCCGCGGCAATAGCGCGCATCAAACCTTGCTCTGTGTCAAGCCGGCCGCCGGCCGACCACGTATTCGTTCAGTCGAGATCAACTCCTGGAGACCGTAATGAGCTACAAGGACCTCTTGCTGAGCCTCGCAAGCTATCCCGACAGCACGCCACCGGCGTCCGTCGACGTAGCTGTCGATTTTGCCCGGGCGATCGGCGCCAGACTGTCGGCGATCGCCTGCGAGATCAGGATCGCCGTGCCGGGCAGCTTCATCGCGCCCGCCTACGTTGCGGGCATGGCCGAGGCCGAGGCGAAGAAAAGCCGGGAGCAGGCCGAGGCGGCTCTCGCCGCATTCCAGAAAGCCGCAGAGAACAAGGACGTGTACGAGGAGCGGATTCTCGGCCGCTGTTTCGGCTCCGGGCTCCCGGGGCTGCTGGTGGAGTACGCGCGGCTGCGCGATCTCACCATCGTGTCCGCCGAGGCCAACGACTTCGCCGACCAGCGCAATGCCGAAGCGCTGATCTTCGAGTCCGGACGCCCGCTGCTGATGGTTCCGCGCGAGCCGCGCAAGCCCTTCGTGCTTAACACGGCCACCGTTGCCTGGGATTTCAGCCGCCCGGCCGCGCGCGCGGTCGGCGACGCGCTGCCGCTGCTGACCAAGGCGAAGCGCGTCTACGTCGTCACCGTGACCAACGAGAAGCGTATCGACACCACCCGTTCCGGTCCCGAACTCGCCAAGCATCTCGCCCGCCACGGCGTCGACGTGATTCTGGAATCGGTCGATGCCGCGGGCCGCAGCATCCACGAGACGCTGGAAGCCTCCACGCGCGCGCACGACAGCGACCTCCTGGTGATGGGCGCCTACGGGCATTCGCGCCTGCGGGAATTCGTGCTCGGAGGGGCGACCCGCAGCATGATCACGCGCCCGCCGCTGCCCGTGCTGTTCTCGCACTGACGCATCCGCGATGCAGGGCCTGACCGCATCCGAAGCACTGGCCCGGCTGAAGGCAGAAGGGTTCAACGAACTTCCCCGCGCCGGCAAGCGCTCGATCGTCCGTCTGATCATCGAGGTGCTGCGCGAGCCAATGCTGTTGTTGCTGCTGGCCGGGGGCGCGATCTACTTCGCGCTCGGCGATCACGGCGAGGCTGTGCTCCTCATCGCGTTTGCGTCTATCTCTATTCTCATCACGATCGTGCAGGAGGCGCGCACCGAGCGCGTGCTGGAATCGCTGCGCGATCTCACCAGCCCGCGCGCGCTGGTTATCCGCGACGGCGAACGTATCCGCATTGCCGGCCGCGACGTCGTGCGCGGCGACCTGATCGTGCTGTCGGAAGGCGACCGGGTCGCAGCGGACGGCACGCTCGTACAATGCGACGATCTCCTGCTGGACGAGTCGCTTCTGCCCGGCGAGTCCGTCCCGGTGCGCAAGCTGGCCACTCTTCCCGATGCCGAGAGCGGACCGCCGCATACCGGCGGCGACGACCTGCCCTTCGTATTCTCCGGGACGCTGGTGGTGCGAGGCAACGGAATCGCAGAAGTCACATCGACCGGAATTGGCACCGAGATCGGCAGAATCGGGCAATCCCTGCGCACGCTGGAGACGGAAACGCCGCGGCTGCAACGGCAGACCCGGCGGCTGGTGACGATTTTCGCGATTGCCGGCGCCGTCGTCATTGCGCTGACCGTGCTGCTGTACGCACTCACCCGCGGCGGATGGTTGCAAGGCCTGCTCGCGGGCATCGCGCTCGGCATGTCCATGCTGCCGGAAGAATTCCCCGTTGTGCTGACGGTCTTCCTCGCCATGGGCGCCTGGCGAATCTCGCAGGCCCGCGTCCTGACACGGCGCGCCTCGGCCATCGAGTCGCTCGGCGCAGCGACCGTGCTCTGCACCGACAAGACGGGAACACTGACGCAGAACCGCATGACCGTGGCGCGGCTGGTGCTGCCTGACGGCACGCAAGTCACGCCGGGCCCTTCCGAACGCGCCGCGCCCGCATTTCACACGCTGGTCGAAACCGGCGTTCTGGCGTCAGCCCCGCAGCCTTTCGATCCCATGGAGAAGGCGCTGCACACGCTAGGCCCGGATGCGGGCGCAGGCCAGCGGCTCGTGCAAACCTACGGGCTGCGCCCCGACCTCCTCGCCGTCACGAATGTGTGGCGCGGGACCGGCCACGAATGCACCGCTGCGGCAAAAGGTGCGCCGGAAACCATCGGTATGCTCTGTCACATGAGCGCGGACGAACTTGCCGCATTGCGCGAGCGCGTCGATGCGCTCGCCCGCGAAGGCCTGCGCGTGCTTGGTGTGGCCCGCGCCACTGCCGTTCCAGACGACCTTCCGGAATCGCAGAGCGATTTCGCGTTCGGCTTTTGCGGATTGATCGGCTTTGCCGACCCGCTGCGACCCGAGGTGAAGAACGCCGTCGGCGATTGCCGGTCCGCCGGCATTCGCGTGATTATGATCACGGGCGATTATCCGGCGACCGCCTCGGCAATTGCGCGGCAGGCGGGCATCAATCCCGAACGCATCCTGACGGGCGCGGAGCTCAAAGGCATGAATGATTCCGTCCTCGCCGATGCCGCACGGGGCCCGACCGCCTTTGCGAGGATCGCGCCCGCGCAGAAGCTGCGGATCGTCAACGCACTGAAGCAGGACGGCCAGATCGTCGCCATGACCGGCGACGGCGTCAACGATGCGCCCTCGCTGAAGGCCGCCCATATCGGCATCGCCATGGGCGGGCGCGGCACCGACGTGGCGCGCGAGGCTTCCTCGATCGTGCTGCTCGACGACGATTTCGGCTCGATCGTGAAGGCGATCCGGCTCGGCCGGCGCATCTACGACAATCTGCGCAAGGCGATGAGTTTTATCCTCGCGGTCCACGTACCGATCGCGGGGCTTGCGCTGCTGCCGCTCGTGACCGGGATGCCGCTACTGTTCGGCCCGGTCCACATCGCCTTTCTCGAGATGATTATCGATCCCGTCTGCTCGCTGGCATTCGAGGCGGAGACCGAAGAGCGCAACGTGATGCAGCGGCCGCCGCGTTCTCCGGAGGAGCCCCTTCTGCCGAAGGCTCTCGTCCTCTGGTCGGCCATGCAGGGCGGTCTGGCGCTGCTCTTGTGTGGCGCCGTGATGGTGACGGCAAATGCATGGGGCATGCCGGAAAACGAGGTGCGTGCGCTGACGTTCTTTTCCCTCGTGCTCGTCATCATCAGCCTGATCTTCGTCAACCGATCGTTCACGAGTTCTCTGGTCGAGGCCTTTACCCGGCCGAACCGTGTGCTGGCTCTTATCATCCTGTTCGTGACGGCGGTGCTGGCGCTGAGCCTCGCCTGGCCGGCCGCGGCAAGCCTCTTCCGTTTCGGCCCGCTGC
Organism: Pseudomonadota bacterium; assembly: GCA_023432885.1. GTDB lineage: Bacteria > Pseudomonadota > Alphaproteobacteria > Rhizobiales > Xanthobacteraceae > Bradyrhizobium. Next base: position 4,733 of record JAEZEU010000167.1, read on the forward strand.
ATGTTGACGACATCGCCGTCACCGTCGGGGCGGCGCTGGTCTCGCTGGTGCTGCTGGAGCTTTCGAAGTACCCGCTACGCCGTGCGCTGGCGGGCGAGCATTCCCGCAGTCACGACAGCACCGCATCTCCGCTGCGGTAGATCGCCAGATCCCGCGAACCCGAGAAGATCGCGCGCGGCTTCAAGCCGTAGAAGCGGCGGATCGAGTGGCTGAAATGCGTGGAATCGGGATAGCCGATGTCCTGCGCAAGGTGCGCCAGATTGATGTCCTGGTTGGCGAAGTGCAGCAGATGCCGCGCGCGCTTCCAGGCGCGGAAGGAGCGGAATGCGATCCCGGTCTCTTCCTTGAACAGGTGCAGAAAGCGCGAGGCCGACAGTTCTGCCTCCGCCGCGCAGGTCGCCGCCGTTATCGGTTCGCCGGAGATTTTTCCGATTCTGGCGATCGCGCGCGTCACACGCGGATCGAGCGCGCGCCGCGGCAGCGCCTCACCGAAGCACATGGTATCGAACATGGCGGTGGTGATGTCTTCGCCGCTCCGGCGATTGCGCAACATTTCGTAAGCAGAGCGGATCTTCGAGATGAAGGTGTTCTGCTCGGGTCCGGCCAGGCGCCTGGCAAGCTCGTCCAGCGCACCCGGACGCAGGCTTTCGGGTTCGATCAGGACGGCGATGGCAGAGCGATGATCGCTCGCGATGGTGTGCCGTATGTTCGGCGGCACGACGAGCAGTTCGCCGTAGCGCTCGCCGCCATCGGTGGTGGTGAGCCAAAGGCCGCCCTTGAACGCGACATAGACATTGAACGCGCCCTGGCAGCGCTCGCGGGGCCGGCCCATCAGCCCGGCGTATAACACCCGCTCTGGCGTGATCAGCATCAAATGACCGGATTCACGGCCCTTCTCGTCCATGGCTCATCCTCCTCGCGCGGCTCTTTCTCGGCCGCTGCGGCGGCGGTCACCTTAGCGGAAAATCGGGCACTGTCACGGCGGGAAAGACGAGATCGGATGTATACCAGAATGCGGTAAATTGACGGCGCGAGGCGCCGTCATTCCGGCGCGATACGAAAGCATCGAACTACGGGCGCGATTGCACCCCTGAGAATCATCGAGATCCCGGGTTCACGCTTCGTGTGCCCCGGAAGTGGCGTGCTCAAAAATCAAGCCCTGATCCGCGGCGCGACGTTTTGCTCCACCCCCGCCTTGCGTTCCGCCGCCACGGCCCGCTTGTACGCCTCGCGCTCACGGAGCCTGGCCCAATAGGCCGCGACATTGGGACCGAAGTCCTTGGCGAGCCCGATGCTCTCGGCCAGCCGCAGCGCATATCCGTTGACGATGTCGGCGCTGGTAAAGCGGCCGGCGCAGAGCCATTCGGAGCTGGCGGTCGCCGCCTCCACCGCGCGCAGGCGCCCGAGGAACCACTTCGCATAATCGCCGGCGACCTGCGGATTGCGGCGCTCTTCCGGCTCGAGCTGGCTGTAGCGGAGCACCAGCGTCTGCGGAAAGGTCAGCGTGGCATCGGAAAAGTACATCCAGTTCAGGAAGGCGCCATAAGCGGGATCGTCGAGGCCGACAATCAGCGGCGTCGGGCCGTATCTGGTGCCGAGGTAATAACAAATGCCCGACGACTCCGTCATTCTGGTCTCGCCGTCGATCATGAAGGGAATGGTCCCCAGCGGATTGATGGCGAGATAATCCTTGGCGAAGACGCGGGGCGGGAACGGCAGCATCTTCAACTCATAGGCGAGACCCATCTCCTCCAGCATCCATAGCGGGCGAAACGAGCGCGCGCCGTCGCAATGATAGAGCGTGATCATCAACCATTCCCCTTCTTCAGGCCCGGCAGAATACCCATCATCTTGCACAATACCATCAGCATCACCTCGTCGGCGCCGCCCCCGATCGAGGTCAGGCGGAAATCGCGATATGCGCGGCTGACATGGGTCTCGTTCATGAAGCCCATGCCGCCCCAATATTGCAGACAGGCGTCGGTGACCTCGCGGCCGAGCCGCCCGGCCTTCAGCTTCGCCATGCTGGCGAGCTTTGTGACGTCCTCGCCGGCGACCAATTGCTCACCGGCGCGATAGATCAGCGAGCGCAGCAGTTCGACCTCGGTCTGCATTTCCGCGAGCTTGAAGTGCACCACCTGGTTGTCGAGGATGGAGCCGCCAAAAGCCTTACGGCCCCTGGTGTACTCGATCGTCTCCTCGATGATGCAATCCAGCGCCTTCAGGCAGGAGGCCGCGCCCCACAGCCGCTCCTCCTGGAACTGGATCATCTGATAGGTGAAGCCCATGCCCTCCTCGCCGATCCGGTTGCGCCTGGGCACCCGGACATTGTCGAAGAATATCTGCGCGGTGTCGGAGGAGCGCATGCCGAGCTTGTCGAGCTTGCGCGCAATCTGCACGCCCCTGGATTTCATGGGCACGCAGATCAGCGACTTGTTGCGGTGGACCGGGCCGTCGCTGGTGTTGGCGAGCAGGCAAATCCAGTCGGCCTGTGTGCCGTTGGTGATCCACATCTTGCCGCCGTTGATGACGTAGTCGTCGCCATCGGAGCGCGCCTGGGTCTTGATCGAGGCGACGTCGGAACCGGCGCCGGGCTCGGAGACGCCGATGCAGGCAACGGCATCGCCGCTGATTGCGGGAGCGAGAAACTCGCGGCGTACCTCGTCCGAGCCGAACCGTGCCAGCGCAGGCGTCGCCATGTCGGTCTGCACGCCAATGGCCATCGGCACGCCGCCGCACCTGATGGTACCGAGTTCCTCCGCCATCATCAGCGCATAGGAATAATCGAGCCCCTGCCCGCCGAACTCAGTGGGCTTGTTGAGGCCGAGGAAGCCGAGATCGCCAAGCTTCTTGAACAACTCATGCGCCGGGAAGATGTCGTTATTCTCCCACTCGTCCACATGAGGATTGATCTCGGCCGCGATGAATTTCTGCAACGCGCGGCGCGGTTCGTCGTGGTCGGCGGTGAAGAGCATGGTATTCGTCTATCCTTCGTCATTCCGGGATGCGCCTTTTGGGGCGTAGGCCCGGAATCCATACTCACGGTCGTGGTTATGGATTCCGGGCTCGCTCGTTTCACTCGCGCCCCGGAATGACGCGAGGGAGAGGAATACGCTCACAAGCCCATCTGCCGGCTGGCGAGGTCCTTCATGATCTCCTCCGTGCCGCCGCCGATGGCATTGACCTTGACCTCGCGGTAGATGCGCTCGACCTTGATGCCGCGCATGAATCCGGCGCCGCCGAAGATCTGCACCGCCTCCGAGGCGCAGAACGCCATGGTTTGCGTAGCCTGGTTCTTCATCATGCAGATTTCGGCGACGGGATTTTCGCCTTGCCCGAGCCGCCAGGCCAAAAGCTCCAGCATCGACTGACTGGCGGCGACGCGCTGAGCCATGTCGACGATCTTGTGGCGGATCACCTGGTGCTGGGCGATCGGCTTGCCAAAAGTCTTGCGCTCCTTGGCATAGCCGATGGCTTCATCCACGCAGACACGCGCATAGGCGGTGCAGCTTGCCGCCATGCCCATGCGCTCGCTGTTGAAATTCTGCATGATGATCTTGAAGCCGTGGCCTTCCTCCCCGATCAGATTTTCGGCGGGAACGCGGCATTCGTCGAAGTGCAAGGTCGCGGTGTCGGAAGCCCACCACCCCATCTTCTTCAGCTTGGTACGCGACAGGCCCGGCGTGTCGCCGGGGATCAGCAGCAGGCTGACGCCGCTGGCGCCCTCGCCGCCGGTGCGAACCGCAACAGTCAAATAGTCGGCACGCATGCCTGACGTGATGAAGGTCTTCTCGCCGCTCACGACGTAATGGTCGCCCTCCCGCCGCGCCTTGGTGCGAAGGTTGGCAACATCGGAGCCGCCGCTCGGCTCGGTGATGGCGAGCGCCGATATTTTCTCGCCCGACAGGATCTGCGGCAGCACCCGCGCCTTCACCTCCGGCCGCGCGGCGCGCGCGATCGGCGGCGAGCCGATGGTGTGGCTCATCAGGCTGGAGGAAACCCCGCCTGCTCCGGCGCGCGCCAGCTCTTGCGAGGCCACGAGCTTCATGAACTGGTCGGCGGGCACGCCGCCATATTCCTCGGGAAAGCCGAGCCCGAGCAGGCCGACTTCGGCGGCCTTCACATACAGCGAGCGCGGAAACTCGCCGGCCTCATCCCATTCGCTGGCATAGGGCTCGATCTCGCGCGTCACGAAGCGGCGCATCACGTCACGGAATGCTTCGTGATCCCCGGTGTAGAACGGGCTCTGCGGCCGTGAGCGCTCCAGCATGGTGTACTCCTTAAGCCGGACGTTGCCTCGATTTGGCGCCGGCTCACTTGCGTTAAGCCGCTGCCAAGGAGGCTAGCAACAGGGCGCGCCATCGTCGCATGCCCGTGGCCGAGATGTCGCGTCCAGCCTGTCAACACAAGCCAGTTCCGCGCGCCTTCCCTAGCCTTCACGGCAAAGAACCAACATAAATCGGCAATTCGCCGGGAGGGATGTTCCGTGATCCGATCGAGCCAGCTCGCCTTCACCGCCCTGCTTTCCCTCCTCCTCGCAGCACCCGCCAGCGCCCAGCAGCCCGGGATCACCGACACCGAGATCAAGTTCGGCAATATCATGCCGTATTCCGGCCCGGCCTCCGCGCTGAGCATCACCGGCAAGGCTTTTGCGGCCTATTTCGACTCCGTCAACGAGAAAGGCGGCATCAACGGTCGCAAGCTCAACATGATCTCGCTCGATGACGGCTTCTCGCCGCCGAAGACGGTCGAGGCCACGCGCCGCCTGGTTGAAAACGACGGCGTCGCCTTCATGTTCGGCACGATGGGGACAGCGCCGAGCTCGGCAACGGCAAAATATCTCAACGGCGCCAAGGTGCCGCATCTATTCCTGATCTCTTCCGCCTCGAAATGGAACGATCCGCAGAACCAGCGCTGGTTGATGGCGCTGCCCTGGGCGCCGAACTATGTCGAGGAAGCCGGCATCGAGGTGCGCTTTGCTCTGTCGAAGAACCCCAATGCGCGGTTTGCGATCCTCTACCAGAACGATGACGCCGGGAAGGATTACCTCGCCGGCGTGAAGAAGGCGCTCGGCGCTGACGCCGACAAGCGGATTGCGCTGGCGAGCAGCTTCGAGGTGGCGGATCCCACCGTGGATTCCCAAATCCTCACCCTGGCCAACACCAAGGCCGACGTGTTCCTGATCTACAGCGTGACACCGCGCGCCTGCGCGCAGGCGATCCGCAAGCAGTATGAGACCGGCTGGCGGCCGATGCGCTTCATCTCGTCGGGTTGCGCCAACAAGGAGACCGTGATGGTCCCCGCCGGGCTCGAGGCCGCCACCGGCATCATGTCGGTCGGCTCGCTGAAGCCCTATTCGGCCGATTCCAGCGATCCCGACATGGTCGCCTATCGTGATTTCATGAAGGCGCGGCTGCCGAACGCCGATCCCGCCAACTTCGCCGCCGGATATGGCTACATGGTCGCGCAAGCGCTGGTGGTGGTGCTGCAGCAATGCAAGAACGATCTGAGCCGCGAGAACATCATGGCTCAGGCCGCCAATTTGAAGGACGTCTCGCTGCCGCTCCTGATGCCCGGCGTGAAGCTCAACACATCGCCGACGGACTACCGCCCGATCAAGGACGGTTATATGGTCGAGTTCCGCGACAATCAGTTCAACGTGATCAGCGAATTGCTGCGCGGCTCCTGAACGGTTGCAGCGGCTAAAAAAGCCAGCGGGAGAAGCGCCATGTCCGTCCGTTACTATGACTGGATCGCCCATCACGGGCGCCGCAATCCTGGCAAGATCGCGCTGGTCGATCTCGCCAGCGGCCGCCGCTTCTCCTATGGCGAGCTCGACCAACGCGTGTCGCGGCTCGCTTCGCATCTTCGCGACTCGCTGAAGGTCGCGCGCGGCGACCGCGTCGCCGTGCTGGCGTTGAACACGACAGATACGATGGAGGTGCAGTTCGCCTGCTTTCGCCTGGGCGCGATTTTTCTGCCGCTCAACAACCGCCTCACCGTGCCGGAACTGCAGTTCATCGTCGGCGATGCTTCGCCCAAGGTGATGATCCACGATGCCGACCTCGCCGAGACCGCGCTGACGGTCGCCAAGCACTGCAACGTCGCGTCCGCGCTCACGTTCGGTCCCGGCGGTCCCTACGAGGCGGGCATCGCGGCGGCGAAGCCGCTCGACAGAGCCGAGATCGTCACGCTCGATGATATCTCGACCATCATGTACACCTCGGGCACGACCGGCCTGCCGAAGGGCGCGATCATCACCCACGGCATGACGTTCTGGAATTGCGTCAACCTCGGCGGACCGGCCTACATCTCGCCGGCCTCGGTGCTGCTCACCGTGTTGCCGCTGTTCCACACCGGCGGGCTCAATTGCTACACCAACCCGGCGCTGCATGCCGGCGGCACGGTGCTGATCATGCGCGCGTTCGATCCCGGCGAGGCCTTGAGGCTGATCAGCGATCCCGCCCAAGGCATCAACGCATTCTTCGGCGTACCCTCGATCTACCAGTTCATGGCGCAGCATCCGGCCTTTGCCACCTCCGACTTCAGCCGGCTCATCATCGGCGGCGTCGGCGGCGCGCCGATGCCGGTACCGCTCCTGAAAGTGTGGGAGGCGCGCGGCGTGGCGCTGCAGCAGGGTTATGGCATGACCGAGACTTCGCCTGCCGTGATGGTGCTCGACAAGGAGGATGCGGCGCGCAAGGCCGGCTCGTCCGGCAAGCCGGTGCTGCATACGGAGGTCCGCATTGTGCGGCCCGACGGCAGCGACGCCGCTGTCGGCGAACTCGGCGAGCTCTGGGTCAGGGGGCCAAACGTCACGCCCGGTTACTGGAACCGGCCGGACGCCAACACATCCTCCTTCACCGACGGCTGGCTGCACACCGGCGACGCCACGCGCATGGACGAGGACGGCTTCTACTACATCGTCGACCGCTGGAAAGACATGTACATTTCCGGCGGCGAGAATGTGTATCCGGCCGAGGTCGAGAGTGTGCTGCACCAACTCGCAGCCGTCGCCGAGGCCGCCATCATCGGCATCCCCAACGAGCAATGGGGCGAGGTCGGCATGGCGATCGTTGCGGTGAAGCCGGGACATGCGCTGACGCCGGCAGATATCCACGCGCATTGCGCCGCCAATCTCGCCAAGTTCAAATGTCCGCGGCTGATCGAGTTCGTCGACGCGCTGCCGCGCAATGCCACTGGCAAGATCCACAAGCCTACCTTGCGCAAGCAGTTCGGCGCCGAGAAGCCGACGGACGCGAGCGCGGCGGCGTCGTAGCGCCAGCCATTCCGGAGGCAATGCAAGTATCGAACTCTGGTGCGGACTTGCATGCCACCCTGATCGGAAATCGCGGGTAGGCGACCGGGCCGCGGCAAGGTCAGGCGATACCCCTTGCCCCGCTCGGTGCGATCAATATCTGATTGGAGAGCGGGCGAAGAGCGAGACGGATCCATGGACGTTCAATATCTGCCGCTGACGCCAGGGTTCTTCTTCATCCTGGTGCTCCTCCTTGTCGGCCTGATTATCCTGATTCAGCTGCATGTTTTGAGATATGCCTATATGCGGCTCGGGGTAGGTCCTGGCGCCGCGCTATTGCTGCTGATCGGCTCGCTGATCGGCAGCTATTTCAACATTCCGATCACGGTGTTGCACGGGCCTCCGGTCCGGTCGGCCGGGGTCATCGACTTCTTCGGCATGCAATATGTCGTACCCCTGGTGACCTCGCCGAATACGGTGCTCGCGGTGAATGTCGGTGGGGCTGTCATCCCAACCTTCATGTCGCTCTATCTGGTGGTGCGATACCAGCTCTGGCTGAGGGCGGCCGTCGCGGTCGCGATTATCGCCTTCACCGTCCACTGGCTGGCGACGCCGGTCGAGGGAATTGGCATTGCAGTGCCGGTCTTTGTGCCAGTTGTCGCTACTGCGGTCGTCGCTCTTGTGCTGTCCCGCGAATACGCGCCGCCGCTTGCCTACATAGGCGGGTCGATGGGGACCCTGATCGGCGCCGACCTGCTCAACCTCGACAAACTCGGCACGTTGGGCGCGCCGGTCGCCTCGATCGGCGGCGCGGGAACCTTTGACGGGATCTTCCTGACCGGGATTCTCGCCGTCCTTCTGGCCGGCCTTGTCACCCCGTCCCGTCGGCAGCCGGCCTGATGGACCCGAGCCGGCTCAGCCGTATACGAAAGCGGAGTCGTCGAGATTGATCGCCGGGATTTCGTCCTTCTCGGCCCAGTAATCCTGCGTATGCTGCCACTCCGGCTTGTCGCCGCGCTTGGGCAACAGATGCATGTGCCGCAGCATGTAGCCGGGATTGAAGTTCTCTTCATCGATCCAGGGCAGCAGCGGCATGTTGTCGTCCTGCTTGCGCAAGGCCGGCACCACGCGTTTGGCTCCCTTCGCCTGCATGTGCGCCAAGAGGCGGCAGACGAAATCGGCGACGAGATCGGTGCGCAGCGTCCAGCTGGCGCGGAAATAGCCGAACACCCAGGCCATGTTGGGCACGCCGGTGAACATCATGCCGCGATAGGTGACCGTGTCTGCAAAATCGAGCGGCTTGCCGTCGATCTCGAAGGCGATGTCGCCGAGAATGCAGAGATTGAATCCGGTGGCGGTGACGATGATGTCTGCCTCGAGCTCCTGCCCCGACTTCAGCAGAATGCCCTTCTCGGTGAAGCGGTCGATGTGGTCGGTGACGACCGACGCCTTGCCGCTTCTGACCGCTTCGAACAGGTCGGCGTCAGGAACGAAGGCGATGCGCTGCCGCCATGGCCGGTAGCTCGGCGTGAAATGCTTCTCGACGTCATAGCCCTGGGGCAGCACGGCACGAACCGCTCCAAGCAGCTCCTTCTTTACGGCATCGGGCTCGCTGACGCAGCGCTTGGTGAACCAGTCCTGCTCGAACAGGATTTTCCGCCGCACGATCTCGTGGATCCACTCCTCCTTGATCTGCAGCCGGCGCAGCTCTTCGGCGATCTCGATCGCATTGCGGCCAGTGCGGAAATAGGTTGGCGAGCGCTGCAGCATCGTGACATGCGCGCATTTGAGATTCGGGATCAACGTCGCGGCAGTTGCGCCCGAGCCGATCACCACGACCTTCTTGCCCTCGGTGACGAGATCCGTCGGCCAGGTTTGCGGATGGACGATCTTCCCCTTGAACTTGTCCATATCGGTCCATTCCGGCGTAAAGCCCTTGGAATGGCGATAATAGCCCTGGCACATCCAGAGAAAGTTCGCGGTGAACCGTCGTGCTTCGCCCGTGACCTTGTCAACCGCATCGACCGTCCAGAGATTGGACTCACTGGACCAGCTCGCATGGCTGATGTGGTGATTGTAGCGGATATGGCGGGAGAGATCGTTTTCCTCGATCACCTCGCCCATGTAGGCGAGGATCTCTTCCGCGGTTGCGATCGGCGGACCCTTCCACGGCTTGAAGCTGTAACCGAAGGTATGAAGGTCGCTGTCGGAGCGGATGCCGGGATATTTGTGCGTCCACCAGGTGCCGCCGAAAGTCTCCTGCTCCTCCAGGATGACGAAGGAGGCGGCCGGCATTTGTTTCGTAAGGTGATAGGCGCTGCCGATGCCGGAGATGCCGGCGCCGACGATCAGGACGTCGAAATGCTCGACCTTGTTCGCGGCGACAATCGTGCGGGCGGGCGCGGTGACGTTCATCTGTTTTAATCTTTGTTTGAACCGGTGAGCGTTTCCTGAAAAATTTGTAGCGACCAATCATGGGACACACAAGGCAGCAACTTTCGTTGAGCTGCGTCAAACTTACAGGGCTGCTCCCCATTGCCGCGCCGTCTGCAACAGCCAGTCGCGGTAGAGCGTGAGCGGCGTGACGCCGGTCATGCCGCCGCAACCCGCGCTGCCGTTCGGCCCGGTGGACCAGCTGACGACGCCGACGATGACAGGGCCTCCCGGCTTGTCTTCGAACACAGGCGCACCGGAATCGCCGGTGCATGCCCCGAGCCCATCGCGCATGCCCTGCGCGACGGGATCGACCAGGCGAATTTGCAGCGTGCCCGGCTTGCCGGTGACTACAAGGCCGGCAGCACGGAGCGTGCCGCCGCTCTTGCCGTCGCCGCGCAGACTGACGCCGATCCCTGCAACCGTGAACCGGCCGCCGACCGTGATAGGGATAGTTGGCGTGCCAAGCACGGCTGCGGCCTTTCCCTTTACAGGCTGTTCAAGCTGCAGCAACGCGACATCGGCGGTGGCGCGATGCGCCTGCATCGCGTCCATCCGGAAGCCGGGATGGATGGCGACAGCCTTGACGCCCTGCAGCGCGGGCGCGCCGGCACTGTAATCGACGATCCGGTACTCCGCGCCGGGCTGCACGCAATGCGCCGCGGTGAGAACGACTCTCGGGGCGATCACGCTTCCAGTGCAGAAATTGCCCCGCGAGCCGACGATAGTGACGACCGAGCGCGCCACGCCATCAGCTGCAGCCGAGCCGCCGCCGACGATGGCTTGCGCGGGTGATGCGAATAGCAGCGCGACGGCTGCGGCAGAGGCCACTGCAAATTTCATGTTGCAGAAATAGCCGGTCGCGTTCATGCCGCCAAGCGCCGATAGCACTGGCTTGCCCGCGCGTTCCATGATAGCCGCTCGCCAGCAATTTTCCGGAGTTGGAAGGACGAAATGATCGAGGCGGTGATCTGGGATTTTGGCGGCGTGCTGACGACCTCGCCATTCGAGGCGTTTACCCGCTTCGAGACCGAGCGCGGCCTGCCGGCCGACATCATCCGCCGCACCAATGCAGCCAACCACCTCGAAAACGCCTGGGCGAAGTTCGAGCGCGCCGAGGTCGACATCGAGGCGTTCGATGCGCTGTTCGCCGCCGAGTCGCTGGCGTTGGGCGCAGAGGTGCGCGGCAAGGACGTGCTGCCGCTGCTCTCCGGCGACCTCAGGCCGGAGATGGTCGAGGCGCTGAAGCGCATCAAGGCGAAATTCAGGACCGGCTGCATCACCAACAACCTGCCGGCCAATGCGATCGGCTCGACCAGCGGTCGCAAGCTCTATGTTGCCGAAGTGATGGCGCTATTCGATCATGTGATCGAATCCGCCAAGATCGGCCTGCGCAAGCCGGACCCGCGCATCTACCGGCTGATGGTGGATACGCTGAAAGTCGATCCGAGGAAGTGCGTCTATCTCGACGACCTCGGCGTCAACCTGAAGCCGGCGCGGGAAATGGGCATGACGACGATCAAGGTGCTAAGTGCGGCCCA
>JAEZEU010000184.1 GCA_023432885.1 Pseudomonadota bacterium
CTCCCCGCTGGGGAGAGGTGAACCGAGTTTGTCGCACCATAGATTCAACCGGATGCCATCGCGCTTTAGCAGCGTGATAATTGAGCTAACTGGAGCGGCATCAGGAGACCACCTCTCCCAAGGGAGAGGTGAAGTCAGTCTGCCGGACGACCGATTCAACAAGACGCCATGCGCTCGGGCCCGCGCTGTGTGATTTTTCGCACAGAACGCATGCCTGCCCCCCCCTAGCCTCGCCGCCGTGCGTCGGACTGCGCCGCTTCCCCGAGCCGCGCGGCGCACGAGGAGTTTTGCCATGACCGGAGCTGACAAGGTGGTGTGCCAGGCGGCCACGCTGCTGCTGCTATTCACGCTGACGACGATGCCGGCAAAGGCCCAGTTCGCCGGCTTCGGCGGCGGAGGCGGCGGCGAGGACATGATGACGCAAATGGCTCCGATGCTGGAGATGATGAAGGCGAAGATGGGCAAGCGCCGCTTCGCCATGATGATGCAGACCATGGGCCCGATGATGAGCCGCATGATGGAAGGCGGCGGCATGGGCGGCATGATGGGCGGCGCCGGCTTCGGCGGCATGGGCGGCGGGATGCCGGCCGAAATGGGCGGCATGATTCCCGGCGGCTATGGCGGCATGATCCCGGGCGGCGGCTTCGGCGGTTATGGCGGCGGCGACATCATGGGCATGATGGGCGGCATGGGCGGCGGCGAGATGATGAGCATGATCCCTCAGCTGATGCGCATGGTGAATGTCGGCGGTGGCGGCCGGCACGTCCGGCGCGTGAAGCGGAGGTGACGGCATATGCCGTCATTCCGGCATGATCCGAAGGTCGAGATTTCAGATGCGGAATTGCGCATTGGATCTCGAGATTTCTTTGTAGATGCACTCATTTCCGCCCAGTTGAGACTTCAGGTTTGAGACCATCGGCCACATGGTTTTGATCCCTGGTCGCTGCAGTTCAGCTGGGTCTGCTCTATTCCCATCGTCGATCATATGACACGCGATACGCAAGAGCCCGGCTGTTGGCGACGTGCGCGTGCGATCGGCAGGTCCGAAAAAGCGTCGAACATCGACATCTACCACTCCGCCACACGGCTCATGCTTCGCAGTGCTGCGACTTGTGAGTTGCCTGATTTGGTTCAATGGCGTTTTCTGCCACCGAGAGTTCGCGGACGCTTTCCAATGATCCCAAGAACGACTAATCTCTTTTCCTCTCGCAATTCGGAAACTTGATTGGAGAATTAGCCACGGGATAAATTCGACTGGAGGGACCTATGGTAAAGAGAGCTATTACTCTCGGCGGTGGCGGTCCGGCGGCAGGGCTGCACATTGGGGTTCTGGAAGCTCTTGCCAACGCGGGCATCACCTTCGATGTTTGGGCGTTGTCCTGCATCGGTGCATGGGTTGGCATCGTCTACAATCAGTTCGATAAAGTTGAGAATAAAGACAGGGCGGAAAAGACCTATCAATTCTTCAAGAATGGCGTGTTTCGAGACGACGAAAGCTATAAGCGCTTTCCCATAAACACTGTGTTCGGCCCGGACTGGGACAGCATCGGCAAGGCCGTGACCAACTTCGCCACCGATTCCAATACCTACAAAAATTTATGGGACCCACATGGGATGATGAATGCCTACAGGGATTCCATGTCGTTCTGGTTCGCTCAACAGCCTGACACCGACGGCGGAACGAAGCTCAGGAACCCGGACAAGGGAGACATCAACAGATGGATCCTTAATCAGGTGCTGGCACCCAATCCATTCGTTCGTTATCTCACGTCCATGATGTATCTGTCCCATGTCACCGGCCTCTCCAGGATCAATTATCCGGATAGCCAGTTCATGAAGGGCATAAACTTCAGGGATCTGGGACAGCGCGAAAAGCCATTCATATTTCACAACGCCTGGAATCATGACGAACATAAGCTCGCGTTGTTCTCCAACCGAGATATGCCCGTGAAAGCCGAAGAGAAAGCCAGAACGAAAGAGTACAAGGTGCCTATCAGCGCATCTACCTTGTGCGCGTGTTCAGCCCTTCCCTTTGTCGAAGAAACGGTGAAGATCGACGGATCTACCTACTGCGAAGGAGCGCTTGTCGACACTGTCAATTTCGAGAGCCTGCTCCAGGAGCACCATCGGCCAGGCGATGAGTTGCACGAAATATGGGTGAACAGGATCGTCGACGCGAAGCAAGTCCGCAAACCGGAAAACCTTCATGATGCGCTGGCAAATCTCTGCCAACTGTTCGCAGCGACCGTTGGCGAGGATGACGTCAGGCTCTTCAAATACCACGTGCGGTACGACAAACCAGAATCCGGGAAGCGGTGGGAAGGCACAGTCGTAGAAATCCGGGTGCCGGGGCACATCAGTTTCAAATGGAATCACAGCAACCTGGATATGGGGCGGAGGTTGGGGAAAGCCGCTGCGGAACAAGCAATCAAGGCATATGAAGCGCACGAAAAACGTCCGGCGCATGCCGGGCCGCACTTTATAAACGAGAATCCGGCGAAAGACGACGAGCACGGATGGCGAGAGGTGCTGGACACCTATCATGAATGTCGACAGCGAGCGGCTGCGTGACGCCCAGGGCAGGATGGCTTTGCCGCCGATTTCCTGAGTGAGGCGCAGTATCTCTGGTCCAGGCGGAACTACTGCAGTTGGTCGAGCAACGCTTTTGCTTGCCTCAAGTCCTGCGTTTCAGAGCCCTCGGTGAACCAGGCATGGATGGGCCCGAGCAGGTCGCGCGCTTGCTCGCGCCTGCCCTGGTCTATCCACAAGGCGGCAAGGTCTGTTGCAACTCGAAGTTCAAGGGCCTTGGCGTGCTGGCTTCTTGCGGTTGTCAATGCGTGATCGAGCAGTGATTGCGCCTCGCTAGCGACTTCCGCTGCGCCGCGGACGAGCAACACGCGCGCTTTCAGCCGATACAGTTCGGCCTCAAATATCCGTTCGCTGTTACGGCTGGTTGTAGCGAGGCCCTGTTCGATGAGTTCCAGCGCAGCTTCGCGTTGATGGCTCGACAACAAGGCCGGACTGAGGAGCACGTACAGTGCTGTGATGCCAAGCTGATAGCCCGCGCCGCGATATTCGTTCATCGCGGTCTGGATTTCGGCGAGCGCAACGGACGAAGGATCAAGAAACGTGGCGCTTATCCCCCGAACGGCGCGCGCTAATCCTCGCCATTGCCGGAATCCATGCTCTTCCGACAAGGCAAGGCAGCGCTCGGCATAGCGGTGTGCAGTTTGGAATTCGCTCCGAAGAGCGTGGAGAATGGACGCATAATAGCAGCCATAGGCCTGCGAATGCGGATGACCGATGGCGTCGGCACGCTGAATGGCGGTATCCAGACGTGCGCACGCGGTATCGGCTCGGCCCAGCAGCCAGAGCGCCCACGACATCAGGGCAAGGTCCGCCACGCCCGCATCCTGCCCGGCGGCCCGCGCCGCCAGTCTGTCCTGCTCGCTGCTCGCCTCGAACGCCTCGAACGCTCGTTCGATCACTTCCTGGGCACCTGCGAGATGTCCCATGAAAAGGCGTATCATCCCTTGCCCGCGCATCGCGTTGAGCAGCGTTGGCCGATCGCCGCGCGCCTCCGCGAGATCCAGCAACACCGAGATCATTTCCTCGGCGACCGGCAACTCACCACGAATGACGCTCGCGGTGGTCAGCCAGAACATGATTTGCAGTTGCTCAGGAGGATCTCCGAGGCGCTGGCACAGCTCGCGCGCACGGGCGAAAGTCGCCACCGCCTGCGGCGAGGCCGGCCCCTGGGTAGCGATCAGGCATGGTCCGAGCGCGAATTGGAAATCAAGCTCCACCCTGTCCTTCGGTGCGCCGTCGGCTAAATGCGCAGAAGCCTCGATGCCTTTCCGCAAGTGGGCGATGGCTTCGAGGTTAGCGGAGCGCATGGCCGCCTGCTTGCCTGCCTGAAGCCAGTATTTCACTGCCTTTTCGTGCAGTCCCGCCTCCGTAAGGTGGAGCGCGAGAGTCTCGGGTTGAGCCTCCGCAATTTCCGGGAACCGCTGCTCGAAGGCGTCTGCGACGATCGCATGCAGCGCTGCACGCCGGCTCTTCAGGAGTCCCGATTCGGCAGCGTCCCGCACGAGCGCATGCTTGAAGGTATAGACCGCTCGCGGTATCTCGCCCCGGCAGAATATCAACTCCGCCCGAACCAGCTGGGCAAGCGCCTCCTCAAGCCTCTGCCGTGGCAACCCGGCGACCACGCTCAGCAGTTCGTAGGAGAACTCGCGCCCCACGACGGCGCCGATCTGGATCACGTCCTTCACCGGGGCCAATCGGTCGATTCTAGCCATCAGCGACGCGCTCAGTGTCGTTGGAATCGCCATCGAGGGTAGCGGACGGCTGAGCATGTAACGGTCATCCCGCTCCTGCAGCAGCCCGGTTTCGAGCACGGCCTTCGTCAGTTCTTCGACGAACAAGGGCACGCCATCGGTACGGGCGAGGATTTGGTCCATTACCTCCCCCGGCAGCGTCTTGCCGGCCGTGACGCGCTCGACCAATGCCGCTCCGTTGCGCCGGTTCAGCCGTGTGAGCGAGAGCGTCGTCACATGCGCATGACCGGGCCAGGGCGGCGTGAACTCTGGTCTTGCGGTGATGAGCAGCAGCACGCGAAGCCGCGGCACCTTTTCCAGGGTAACCGTGAGCAGCTCCAGCGAGGTCGGGTCCGCCCAATGGACATCCTCAAAGACGACGAACACTGGCTGGCGCGCCGCCAATGCGTCGAGCTGATCCAACAACGCTGCCAGCGTCATCTCCTTGCGCTTCTGCGGACTGAGCTCGGGCAGGCAGTAGCGGTCGCTGATCGGCAGCGACAGAAGGTTCGCCAGAGCCGGCACCACACGGTCAGCCTCAGCGCCAGATCGCAGGAGCAGAGCTTCAAGCTTGGCAAACTTCTCCGTCGGCGTCTCGCCTCGCTCGAACCGGGCAGCGCGTTCGAGGTTGGTGATGAATGGATACAACGCACTGTTGGTGTGATGCGCCGAGCAGAAATGGCGTACCGTAATGTGTGGTTCAGCCTGGAGCCGTTCTTGAAGCGCCTGCGCGATGTGCGACTTGCCGATACCTGGCTCTCCAGTCAGAACCACTACGCAGCCTTCGCCTGACGCGGCATGGTGCCAGCGCCGCAACAGCAACTCGATCTCCTCCTCGCGCCCGATCAGCGGTGTCAATCGAGTCCTGTGCTGCGCCTCGAAACGGCTTTCCACCCCGCTTATCCCGAGCACCTGCCAGGCACGTATTGGCTCCGCCCATCCTTTGAGCGCGATAGAGCCGAGATCGCGGAATTCGAAATATCCATCGGTGAGCTGGTGCGTACTCTCGGAGATCAGCACCGTACCGGGATCGGCGAACTGCTGCAGGCGAGCCGCGAGGTTCGGTGTCTCACCAATGACAGCCTGCTCCTGGGCGGCGCCTTCACCGATCAGATCGCCCACGACTGCCATGCCGGTGGCGATGCCAACGCGGACCTGCAGCTTGGTGCCGATATCTGTCTGGAGGCTGGCCACAGCATCGACCAGGGCCAGCCCCGCGCGTGTTGCCTGTTCGGCATCGTCCTCGTGCGCCTGGGGATAGCCGAAATAGGCAAGCACGCCGTCCCCCATGTACCGCGCGATGACGCCCTCATTCCGGGCGATCACCGCCGCAATGCAGGCGTGGTAGGTACCGATCACCGAACGCAAGTCCTCCGGATCCAGTCGGACCGACAGTGCCGACGAGCCCACCAGATCGCAGAACAGGACCGTAAGCAGGCGGCGCTCGGCGCTGTCACGCGGAGCTGGTTTGCCCCCCGCTTGAGCCGATTTGAGGATGTCTTCCTTGAGTTCTGCAATCGCGCGCATCATCTTGCGGCGGTGCCCGAGCAGGACGCCGAGGTCCTTGAGATCCTGCTCCGTCAGATCGTTGACGACCGAGAGATCGATGGCGTTCTCTGCGAAGCGCTGGGCATACTCTCCCAAACCGATCGATGTCAGCCACTCTGCAATACCTGTCATGGTATACCTATGGCGTGTTCGACGAGAATAGCACATCTTGCCGGACGTCTCGCTCAATTGAAGCAATGGCCCGCCGGAAAGTGAACGCTCGCCAAGCAATGTCTGTTAGGGGTCATTGGCACGTATTTCCGGCCGGTCGGGCCGTGTAAGCTTTAACCCTCGAAACAATCTGCCATTGAGATCATCAGAGCGCTTGCACGCGCGCCCGTCATTGCGAAGGCAGGCGCCGACGAGCAATCGCGCGCGATGCGCGGCATCAAGTTGCGTGTCATGCGGAAGATGGTGATGAACTGCAGTCGCCTGGTTTCGCGCCGGTGGACTTCATCACCTTGCGAACCTGCCGAATGAGGATTGAGCCGATCAGGTCACGCAACGGCCCGGCTGCAGGAGCTTTGCAACTTCCGTGAGCGCACTGACCACGGGCTCGCAGGCAAGCGTCGGCTTCTGGCTCTTGTTCCGAAGCAGCGTCGGCGGCTTGGCGGTGCCGGCCTGCGCGGACGGAATGCGCAGCACGACCGAAGTATCCGCCAGATCGTTCAGGCGCAGGGAAACCGTTCTCGTCGGAATGGCACCGGACTTGAGGCCGGCAAGTCGATCCGCCTTGCCACGATTGACGATCTGGTCCGGCTGTTCGGAGGCTGCCTGCCAGCGATTTACGAGGTCGTGACCCGAAGCGAACTGGACGGCACCGAGCGTGAACATGATTGCGACAGCGCCTAAAGAAGCTTTGCGAATCTGTGACATGGCTTCGTCCCCGCCCTATTGGCGAACGTCGCAGCGCCCCCTTGCCCCTCCCTTCCCACGGCTCTTTCCTAATGGCCGATTGTTTCACCATGCCTTCGTGGAAGCCGGAAAATGATTTCATCCCCGTTTCGTCGCATGGAAGGAGGCCTTGGTTCCGGCCTGTACGCTGCGCCTGCCCGGGTCAGCGCACGCCGGATCTCAAACGACAAGCGCGCCGGGGAAAAGACCGGAATGACGTCCTCCCTAGGACAGCGCCGGCCGCGCCTTCGGCACGCCCACCCGCCTCGGCCCCCAGCGCGTCAGCGCCACGCTGCCGCTGGAGAGCACGCCGATCACCACCATCGATAAGGCGGCCAGCACGAAGAAGCTGCCGGCGCTCGCCTCCTGCGTAGAGAGCCACCAGCCGCCGCCGGCGATGAAGACCAGCCGCGCCGTCTGCGCCAGCACCGGGCCCAGCACCTTGGCGGCGCCCTGTGCCGAGAAATACATCGACAGCGACAGCCCGATGAAGGCGTACATCGGCGCGGCCGTCGCCAGATATTGACGGCTGGCGGCGCGCACGCCCGGATCGCTGGTGAAGATGTTGACCCAGAGATCGGGGAAGAATGCAGCGAAGGTGCCGATCGCGCCCATGGAAAGGAACGTGACCGTACCGGCAATCCACGCAATGCGACGGGCGCGCTCGATCTTGCCGGCGCCGATCGCCATGCCGACCATGGGCACGGAGGCGATGCCCACCGCAAACGCGATCGACGTCAGCAGGAACTCCAGCCGCGCGCCGATGCCGTAGCCGGCGAGCACCTCGGTGCCGAACCGCGCCAGCATGTGGGTGAAGATGGAAACGCTCAGCACCGATTGCAGCGGCGAGAAGCAGGCAATGGCGCCGACCTTCAGGATGTCGATGAACATCGCCCAGCGGATGCGCAAGCCCCACAGTTTCGGAACGACGCGGGCACGGCCGGAAAACAGATACCAGCCCATCACGGAGATGCTGAGCGAGAAGGCGATCAGGGAGCCGGCGGCAACGCCGCGCATGCCGAAAGATGGTATCGGGCCAATGCCGAGCGCGAGCGCGCCGCCGATGACGACCTGACAGGTCGCCGACAACAGGATCAGGAACGACGGCAGCTTCATGTTGCCGGTGCCGCGCAGGATGCCGGCCATCGTATTCATCAGCCAGGGGATCACGGCGCCGCCGAAGAAAATCTGCGCATAGGCGATCGCGTGCATCAGCACATTGCCGCGGCCGCCGAGCAGTTCGAGAAGTTTCGGTCCGAAGATCAGCATTCCCAGCATGAAGATCAGCCCGAAACAGATGCCGATCAGCAGCGCATGCGCGGCGAGCGCCGAAGCGCGCTCGCGATCCCCCGCGCCAAGCGCGCGCGCAATGGCCGACGCCACCGCGCCGCCCATCGCGCCCCCCGACATGGTCAAGGTCAGGATCACGCACGGAAACACCAGCGCCATGGCGGCCAGCGGCTCGACACCGAGCCGGCCGATATAGGAGGTCTCCGCGATCACGACGCAGGTACCGGCGGTGAGCGCCATCGTGTTCGGCCAGGCCAGCATCAGCAGCGTGCGCAGGATCGGCCCGTCCAACAGCGCATTCCTCACCGGCGGTTCCGGCGGCGGCAGCGGGCGCTCTTGCTCGTCTACGGGGATTTCGGCAACGCCGACGTCGGACATTTCTGCTCCCGGACACCCCTGTCTGAGGCCGGGTGCGGGCTTCGTCCTAGCACGGCAAAGGCCGATTCCCACCGCGCAAAGCGCATTGGGGGGCTGCGGGATTGCGGGTGAGCGCGGTCAGGGTCCTTACCGCATGCAGGGAGATCCGGATTGCGAGGACTATCCGCGAATCCCGGCGTGGAGATGGCGCCTCAGCCTGCCCTCTTCCCGTAAAAGACATAGAGAGAGCGCTACCCGATCGACCAGACGAACGGCGGCTTGCCGTCCTTGGCGGGCTTCAAATGCACGGGAATGTGCCTCCCGCAGCCGGCGGCGAGCCCCTCAAGCAGGCCCTCCAGCACTTTCGTGCAGGCAAGGCTGTAGTCGCCGACGTCGGCCATCAGCTTCCAGCCCTGCTGCCGCACTTCGAAGCTGCCCGAGGATTCACTGATCTCGACCGCATCATCCTGCGATTCGAACAGCACGCGCAGGAAGTTCACGAACTGCTTAGTGCCGCCGCCATCCGCCTGAAGCGCCCGCGCGATCTCCTCGAAATATTGCATGCCGATCAGCTTGCCCGTGAGATGCAGCAGATATCCCGCATCTTCCGGGCCGAACACCTGCACCATCACCGGCGCTGCGGTCTTCACATATTCCATCGCATAGTTGCGATAGGCTTTTTCCAGCCGCGGCTTCGGCCACGCATCGACCGGCAGCGCCGGCGCTTGCGCTGGATCGAAGCGCGGCGCTTCGAGATGGCGCGCGAACACCAGGCGCTGATCAAGCTCGAGCGGATGGTCGTACTGGTGATAGTAGCCCTCGAGCCCGTCCTGTCCGTCGACGCTCTGCTTGGTGCAGACAAAGCCGAGCCTGAGATCGCCGAGCGCTGCGCCGTTGTTGGCGTGCCAGCCGCGCAGCATGGCGCGCGAGACTTCGCCGGGCACGCCACAGATCGCGGTCCCCCGCCAGATCCAGCGCGGCGGCGGATAGCGGATCCACGCCTTGCGGTCGTTCTCATACATGTATTCGACATGCACGCCGCCGATCCAGTTCGAAAGATAGTGATACTGCGCGGCCGCGACTGCCGGCGGCAGATGATCGATGCCGAGCTTCACCAGGCCCGGCAGGAAGCGCTCCTGCTGCTGACGGCGGAACACGCGAAAAACAAACTCGGCCGCGTCAGCGGTGCCGCGCCGCGTGACCACGGACAGGATCAGGCCGGTGAAGAAGGCGTGATAGAGATCGGCGACATTGCGCCATTTCAGCCATTGCGCCTCGCGCGCGTCCTGCCCCGCGGTCATGTCGGTTTCCTCGTTGCTCGCCGCCGTAGCTTGTCATTACGGGCACAGCGAAGCAATGCGCGCGGCGAAGGCAGCATTGACTCGATCCCTCGCGAAACTAAGGTCCGGAGCCATCTTGAAGGAATCGATCACATGACTCTTGCGATGAGCTGGGACGAATGGGCGCAGCACGACGGCGTGGCGCTGGCTGCGCGCGTGCGCAAAGGCGAGCTGACGGCGAGCGAACTGGCGCAGCAGGCGGCGGCAGGCATCGCCAGAGTCGATCCCGCATTGTCGGGCGTGGTCGAGGTGTTCGATGATGCCATCGCATCGCCAGCCGGCAACGGCACCAATCTCGACGGGCCGTTCGCCGGCCTGCCCTTCCTGATGAAGGATCTCGGCCCGACCATGCGCGGCCGCTTGCAGGAAATGGGCTCGCTGCTGA
>JAEZEU010000236.1 GCA_023432885.1 Pseudomonadota bacterium
AGACCGAGAAATCGGTGCCGGCGCTGGTGCTGTATCTGGCGACCGTGCGGGCAGGCGCGATCTACCTGCCGCTCAACACCGCCTATACGCTCAATGAGCTCGAATATTTCATCACCGACGCCGAGCCATCGCTGGTGGTGTGCGATCCCGCGAAAGCGGAGGGCATCGCCAGGATCGCGGCAAAAGTCGGCGCCAAGGTCGAGACGCTCGGCGCCGACGGAGAGGGCTCGCTGACCGAAGCGGCCGCCAAGGCAAGCCCCGACTTTGCTACCGTGCCGCGCGGCAACGACGATCTCGCCGCCATCCTCTACACCTCCGGCACGACCGGCCGCTCCAAGGGCGCGATGCTCTCCCACGACAATCTGGCATCGAACTCGCTGACCCTCGTCGGCTACTGGGGCTTTTCCAAGGACGACGTCCTGATCCACGCGCTGCCGATCTATCACACCCACGGCCTGTTCGTGGCGAGCAACGTCACCCTGTTCGCCCGCGCCTCGATGATCTTCCTGCCGAAGTTCGATCCGGACCTGATCATCAAGCTGATGGCGCGCGCCACCGTGCTGATGGGTGTGCCGACCTTCTACACGCGGCTGCTTCAGAACGCCGGGCTGTCGAAGCAATCGACCGATCATATGCGGCTGTTCATCTCGGGTTCGGCGCCCCTGCTCGCCGACACCCACCGCGAATGGTCGGCGCGCACCGGGCACGCCGTGCTCGAGCGCTACGGCATGACCGAGACCAACATGAACACGTCCAACCCCTATGAGGGGGATCGCGTCCCCGGTGCGGTTGGTTTCCCGCTGCCCGGCGTTTCCCTGCGCGTCACCGATCCCGAGACCGGCAAGGAACTGGGACGCGACGAAATCGGCATGATCGAGGTGAGGGGCCCCAACGTGTTCAAGGGCTATTGGCGGATGCCGGAGAAGACCAAAGCCGAATTCCGCGACGATGGCTTCTTCATCACCGGCGACCTCGGCAAGATCGACGGCAAGGGCTACGTTCATATCGTCGGCCGCGGTAAGGATCTGGTGATCTCGGGCGGCTTCAACGTCTATCCCAAGGAAATCGAAAGCGAGATCGACGCCATGCCGGGCGTGGTCGAGTCCGCCGTCATCGGCGTGCCGCATGCCGATTTCGGCGAGGGCGTCACCGCGGTCGTGGTCTGCAACAAGGGCGCCGCCGTCACGGAAGCGTCCGTGCTGAACGGGCTCGAAGGACGATTGGCAAAATTCAAGATGCCGAAGCGCGTGTTCGTCGTCGACGAGCTGCCGCGCAATACCATGGGCAAGGTGCAGAAGAACATTTTGCGCGATACCTACGCGAAGATTTATTCGAAGTGACGGAGTGCTCCCGCGAAGCCGGAAGCCGGAAGCCGCGAATGCGCGCAACTGGATCAGTGTCGTCATGGCCGGACTTGTCCAGGACAAGCCCAGGCATGACGAATCGAGAGACCGTCATTGCGAGGAGCCAACCGGTCGCGCGAACGTGCCCCCGTTGACAGGCTCCCCGACCAAGCCATGATGGGAAAACATGCGCTCTCATTCCCGCGGCTCTTATTCGCCCGGGTTCTGCAATCTCGTTGCTCCCTCCTGTAGAGAGGGCGCGGGGAAAGCCAGGCGCCGACTGCGCCTGCAGCACCGTGTGCGATGAGTGTGAAAGAAAGCACACGGATTAAACAGGTACAGCCGAGACATCCCGGCTCTCCCCGCGCAATGGCTTTACGGCTTATACGCGCTCTCCCCGGTGAACGGCCTGTTTTGCCACCGTTGCCATCCCCGCACGGGCGGGGTGGATAGACGCCAGGGTCGCGGCGCCAGGACCACACGACTTCGCCGTACGCTGCCGCGTTTTCGTCCGCACGGTCTGAGCCGCGCTGACGCAGCAAACGTCCATCGCAACCCGCGCCGACGTTACGTGACGATCGCGTTTCGTCCCCTCATGCTGGCACGGGCTGAACGTTAGATAATTCCGATTTGCCGAATAGTCAAGCAACAATTGTGATAATCCGAACCATCGGCTCGTCATTCCGGGGCGCCGCGGAGCGGCGAGCCCGGAATCCCTAACCACAGCAGGGAGTTGATTCAGCGGTGGGGCGACCGGCCTTCGCTACAAAAGTGGCCTGTGTTATGGATTCCGGCTTGCGCCGGAGCCTGTTATCGAGCGCGCATTCGCCCGACCCGTCGGGCGCATCACGGAATGGCGAGAGCGCGCCGGGCGACGTTTCGCCGCTATTGTCCGGGCCAGCGGCAGGTTACCTTGCCCTGCCCTACGGAGCGACAGCATGGACCGAAGCCAAGCCGCGGAGATCAAGAAGCACTTGCGCGATGCTGCCCGCGCATTCGACCGCGCATCGGGAGTAATCTCCAAGCTCGGCGAAGCCGAGCAGAAGAAGTACGAGAAAATGGTCTTCGAGGTTCATGACGCCATCCATTTTCGGTTACTGCCGACGCTTTACAAAGAGCATCCGGACCTGGAATCGCCTCGCGAAAAACCCCGGATCGTCAGCA
Source organism: Pseudomonadota bacterium (assembly GCA_023432885.1). GTDB lineage: Bacteria > Pseudomonadota > Alphaproteobacteria > Rhizobiales > Xanthobacteraceae > Bradyrhizobium. The sequence goes on from JAEZEU010000236.1 coordinate 2,508, forward strand.
ACCTGCGCTGGGAGGAGGTCTCGTTGCCGCCTTCCATGACCGAGGCCGAAATCGACGCGATGAGTTTCAAGCTGCTGAAGCCGAGGCTGCAGAAGATGGCGAAGGTGGTCGGCGAAGCCTTCATGCGCTTTGAGGAACTGGCGATGCCGGTCAGCCCCGAAATCATTGCCGCCCGCGTCATTGCGCTCGCCGAAGCCGGCCGCATCGAGGGCGCGGGGGACTTGCGCATGTGGCGCCACAGCGAGGTGCGGCTGTGGCCGTAAGCCGAGATCCCGGCGCTATTGCGCGCCGAATGGCATGGAAGCCCGGGCGCGGTAGCTCCACAGCGCGAAATCGTTCCCAATCCCGGCGCGCTCGGCACCCACGGTGAACTGTCCACCGTTGGCCAGTTGCGCCGTCACGCCGCCGACGGCACGGGCCGACCAACCCTCGAGGAGGTAGATCACCGGAATTGGCGACGCCGCCAGCTGCCGTGCCGCATCGTCATGGTTGAAATAGTAATCGCTGTAGACCCCGGCATAGGGTGCGATCCGGACACCCGGTGCCATGGCGAGTGGATAGGCAACCTTCACGCCGCCGCTGGCGCGACCGGTCGAGAAATTGCGCGCGGCCTGCTGCGTGCCCAGCGTATCGGTGTAGGCATCTTCGCGCTCCCACAGCGCGTAGAGACGCGCCGACGGCTCGATCTGCATCCCCCCTGCTTCGTATGTTCCGGTAAGGCCGCCCGAAACCAGCAGGCGATGGCCGGCAAAGCTTCCGGCAGCAAGCCCAGCCGATCCGTCATAGCCGATACCGGAATAGGCGACCGCCGCGTCGAGGCGCAAATTGGCCGCGACCAGCCAGCCGAGGTATGAGCCGACCGTCCAGCCGCCGCCCTGCAACCTCCCCAGCAAAGCGTCGGAACGGTAGTCGAACGTCTCGTAGCCGCCGAGGACGCCGACCGCGAGGCCGGGCGTCAGTTTCCGGGTCAGGCCCGCGAGGAGATTGACCTGGTTGCCATATAGCGCCGGAACCGCAGCGGATGTCCCCAATGCCGGCGCATACCAGCGATCGAGCACGGCGCCGCGAACCTCCGCCCAACCGAACCAGTCGGGGGAAATCTTCCTGACGGGGGGCGCCTTGGTCGGCGCGGCAAAGGCGAGCGCGTCGAACGCGCTCTCGACGCGGGGGGATGGCTTGCCGTCACCGCGCGAGGCCGGCGCCGCCGCGAAGCCGGTCAGGCCGGACGGGCTTTGCGCCTCGGCGACAGGCACATCTGGATCAGCCGCAAAATTGAAGCGCACACCGTTGCCATTCATCGTCGCAAATGAGCCATTTCCGCCAAATGCCTCGCTGATTGCGCTGTTGACCGCTCCGCTGATCGCCTGTCCGGAATTTTGCGCGACGACCGGCGTAGCCAGGAGCTGCATCGCGCGGAGTTTCAAGCTGTCCAGCGGCTGGTCGACGACCTGATTGAGAACAGCCGACGTGCTGGCCAGGAAGCCTGGCGCGCCGCTGTAGCTGGCCGTCATCGCGTGCGCACCTCGCGCCAGAGCAGACGTGGTGAACGTTGCAGCGCTGCCCGCGAGGGCAACCGTGCCGAGGATAATTGCGCCGTCTTTGAATGTAACCGTGCCTGTCGGCGTCCCCGATCCGGAGGCAACCGTTGCGGTGAATGTGACGGGCTCGCCAAAGTGGCTGGGGTTGCTGCTGGACGTCACCGTTGTGGTGGTGGCGCTGGGGGCATTCACGGTGTCGCTGTCGGTCGCGGAGTTGTTGCCGGGATTGGGATCGGTGATGTTCTCCACAATGACGGCCGTGTTGGAAATTGTGCCGCTCGCTGTGGGCGAGACAGTCGCACTGACCGTATAGGTCACGCTTCCGCCGACAGGCAGGTTGACGATATCGGCGATGTTGCCGGAACCGGACGCGGTGCAGGTGCCGCCACCGGCTCCGACGCAGATCCAGGTGCCCGTCAGCGAAGCGGGCAAGACATCGAGGACCCCGGCGCCCATCACATTGTCGGGGCCGAGGTTACTTGCCGTGATGGTGTAGGTCGTGCTGCCACCGGCCATCACGCTGCTGACGCCGTTCGTCTTGGTGATGGCGAGATCGGCCTGGGCCGCATTCACGGTGTCGGTGTCGGTCGCGGAGTTGTTGGAGGGAGCGGGATCGGCGACGGCCGACGTGACGGTGGCCGTGTTGGAAATTGTGCCGCTGGCCGACGGCGAGACGGTCGCACTGACCGTATAGGTCACGCTGCCACCGACAGGCAGGTTGACCGGATCGGCGATGTTGCCGGAGCCGGACGCGGTGCAGGTGCCGCCACCGGCTCCGACGCAGATCCAGGTTGCCGTCAGCGCTGCCGGGAAGGTATCCACGACCATGGCGCCGGTGGCATTGTCGGGGCCGGCGTTACTTGCCGTGATGGTGTAGGTCGTGCTGCCACCGGCCGTCACGCTGCTGACGCCGTTCGTCTTGGTGATGGCGAGATCGGCCTGTTGAGCTGAAGCTGCAACAGACTGAATCAACAAAAGCGGCAAAGCCGCGACGATCGCCCGGAGAACCGCCCCAACCGCTGATCGCATTGCAATTCCCCTAAAAAAACTTTCAGCTTCCTTTTGCTTTTAAGTCTGTTGACCACGCCCGGTCACAACCAACACTCGAAATGAGAAGCAACATAGCTGCGAACCGTCGCGGCAAGAAACCTGTTTTGCCTGACGTCTCCATCTCGCCTTTGCGACGTTGCGCCTCGGCAACAGACCGAACGCAGAACTACTCTTCTGGCTTGATGGATCGCACTCTGCAACTTTTGCGTGCTTGCATCGCTTGCCGAATTGTCGACAGCAAAGGCAGAAGAGGTCGTGCGAAGCCGGGCGATCCGCATGAATGGCAACCGCGACAAGATGCAGTTGCCGTCACGGACCGTTATTGCCCGCTCAGCAGGCTGATCACGAACCGCCCGCCGACGATAAAGAGATAGCAGCCGAAGGCGACTTCCAG
>JAEZEU010000258.1 GCA_023432885.1 Pseudomonadota bacterium
ACCTTCTCCCCGCAAGCGGGGAGAAGGCACCATTGCCGCCTCAGGAATCTCCCATGACCTCCACTCCAGAAGTCACCGCCGACGGCGCGCTCACTGGCCCGCCAGAGCCGCGCAAGAAAAACGTGATGGATCGCTTCATCGATTCCATCGAATGGATCGCCGCCTTCTTCGTCGGCATCGTCGCGCTGAACACCTTCATCGCGGTGTTCATGCGAAAATTCTTCGCGGTGACGATTCCCGATTACTACAATGTTGGCCAGTTCATGCTCGGCGTACTGATCTTCTGGGGTATCGCGGCGACGTCCTATCGCGGCTCGCACATCACCGTCGATCTGGTCTGGGCCAATGCCACGCCGAAATATCAGCGCTGGATCGACGTGTTCGCAACGCTCGTGCTGCTGTTCGTCGTGTCGGTGCAGACCTACACGCTCTTCGACAAGGTGGTGGACACCTATAATAGCGGCCTTGTCACCATGGACCTGCAATTGCCGGTGTGGCCGTTCTTCCTGCTGTCCTGGATCGGGGACGGGGCCGCCGTGCTCCTGATCGCCATCCGCACCTATCGGCTCGTCTTCCATCCGGAAGAAATCCACGAGCCCAAGATCAAGACCGCGGAGTAACGGGGCCATGGAATTGAGCAATGAAGCAGTCGCGGTCATCGGCTTTGTCAGCCTGTTCGTGCTGATGCTGCTGCGTGTGCCCGTCGGCATGGCCATGGGCCTCGTGGGCATCACGGGCTTCGGCTACATCACCGGATTCCAGCCGGCGCTGAAGCTGGTGGGCCAGACCACCATGCGCACGGTGACGGATTACTCCTTCGGCGTGATCCCGATGTTTCTCTTGATGGGCGCCTTCGTCTCGGTGTCCGGCATCAGCCGCGAACTGTTTCGCGCGGCGAATACGTTTGTCGGGCATTGGAAAGGCGGCCTCGGCATCGCCACCATCGCGGCCTGCGGCGGCTTCGCGGCGATCTCCGGCTCCTCGGTGGCGACGGCGGCGACGTTCTCCGCGGTGGCTTATCCCGAGATGCGGCGGCACAATTATCCGCAATCGTTTGCCACTGGCGTCATCGCCGTCGGCGGCACGCTCGGCGCCATGCTGCCGCCGTCCACGGTGCTGGCGGTCTATGGCATCATCACCCAGCAGGACATCGGCAAGCTGTTCATCGCCGGCATCATTCCGGGTTTGCTGGCCATCGTGATGCACATGATCACCATCGCCATCATCGGCGTGGTGAAGCCGGGCTTCCTGCCGGAAGGCCCAAAGGCGTCGTGGCGCGAGCGGGCCGCGGCAATCCGCGACGTGTGGTCGCCGCTGCTGCTGTTCGTGTTCGTGATCGGCGGGCTCTATGGCGGCTTCTTCATCCCGACCGAAGCCGGAGCGGTGGGCGCTGTGGGCGCCTTCCTGATCGGCGTGATGCGTGGCAAGCTGAGCAAAGAAGGCATCCTGCAATCGCTGCTGCAGGCGACGCGTACGGCGGCCGCCGTCTTCACCGTGCTGATCGGTGCGCTGTGCTTCGGCTATTTCCTCACGGTGACGCAGACGCCGCAGAAGGTCACGGAATTCCTGACCGGGCTTGGGCTGGGCCCGTACGGCGTGCTGGCGCTGATCATGGTGATGTATCTCGTGCTCGGCTGCCTGATGGATGCGATGGCGATGATCATCCTGACGGTGCCGATCATTTTCCCTGTCGTGACGCATCTGGGCTTCGATCCCATATGGTTCGGCGTCATCATCGTGATGACGGTCGAACTCGGCCTGATCCACCCTCCGGTCGGCATGAACGTCTTCGTCATCAAGAGCGTCGTGAAGGACGTCACCTTCTCCACGATCTTCCGCGGCGTGATCCCCTTCGTGCTCACCGACCTCGTGCGCCTGGTGATCCTGATCGCCTTTCCGCTGCTCGCCACCTGGCTGCCGACGCGCATGATGGCGAATTGATCCGCCGGGATGGAGACAAAACTGTTCCGCAACGGCAGTGCTCTCTCCCGCGCAAGCAGCGCGAGAAGAGACAGCTGAAAGTGGATGCTGCCATGGCCTGGAGTAACGAATGAACCCCATCCTCGAAACCAGATACGTGTTCACCATCACCGCCCACATCGCGGAGGTGACGACTGCCGGCGATACCGGTCATGGTGTCCGCCGCATCATTCCCATCATCGGCGGCGAGGTAAGGGGCGGGATCAGCGGCAAGGTGCTGCCGTTCGGCGCCGACTTCCAGATCATCCGCCCCAACGAGCTGATCGATCTCGAAGCCAAATACGCCTTCGAGACCGACGACGGCGCGGTGATCTATGTCGAGAACAAGGGCATCCGGTTCGGCCCGGTGGAGCTGTTGCAGAAGCTGAAGCGCGGCGAGAGCGTCGATCCCAAGCTGATCTATTTCCGCACCGTGCCGAAATTCGAAACCGGTGCCGAAAGATATCGCTGGCTGATGGAGTACATCTTCGTCGCCTCCGCCGCCCGGCACGCCGACCGGGTGGTGATCGACGTGCATCAGGTGATGTGAGGTTTCTTCCTGCCCTCCGGGGCAGGGTGAAGAGGAGCCGGCCTCGCGTGGTCGGCCTTGTTGACTCCCGCCGGATTCGTTATAGAACATAACTATTCTGGACCGGAAACAATAAGCCCATGGGAAACGCCGTCCCCGCCGCGAGTGCGGGTCCATCCGATCTGCTGAAGATCGAGCAGAAGGGCGCGGTGCTGACCGTAGGTCTCAATCGCCCGGCCAAGCGCAACGCACTCAATGACGGCATCATCCTGGCCATCGGCGACTGCTTCACCGATCTTCCCGAAGGCGTCGGGGCCGTTGTGATCCATGGCATCGGCGATCACTTTTCCTCCGGCCTCGACCTTTCCGAGCTTACCGAGCTGGACGCGACCGAGGGCCTGCGCCATTCGCAGATGTGGCACCGGGTGTTCGATCGCATCCAGTACAGCCGCGTGCCGGTGATCGCGGCGCTCAGGGGCGCCGTCATCGGCGGCGGGCTGGAACTCGCCTGCGCCGCGCATATCCGGGTCGCCGAGCCGTCGGCCTATTTCGCACTGCCCGAGGGCCAGCGCGGCATTTTCGTCGGCGGCGGCGGGTCGGTGCGGCTGCCGCGCCTGATCGGCGTGCCGCGCATGGTGGACATGATGCTGACCGGCCGCGTCTATTCCGCCACCGAGGGCGCTTCTTACGGCTTCTCGCAGTATCTCACCGAGCCCGGCGGATCGCTGCCGAAGGCGCTGGAGCTGGCCGAGCGCGTCGCGGCCAATGCGCCGCTCACCAATTTTGCGGTCCTGCAGGCGCTGCCCATGATCGCGGAAGCCAATCCGCAGGCCGGGCTGTTGATGGAATCGCTGATGGCGACGGTGGCGCAGAGCGACAAGGAAGCCAAGCGCCGCATCCGCGCCTTCCTCGACCACAAGACCGCCAAGGTGAAGCCGGGCAAATGAGTGCGAAACCGGGCACGTCTGTCCTCGACAGCGGCGGGCGTGGCGCCGGCAGCCATCCGCTGCGTCCGATCTCCTTCGGCACGCCGGCCATTGACGTCGAGCGCCGCGCCGACGGCACCATCTATCTGCGCCCGAAAGCGCCGCTCGGCGACTATCCCGTGCGCATCACCGACCGCCTGCATCATTGGGCCGCGGCCGAGCCCAATCGCGTCTTCATGGCCGAGCGAAACAGAAGCGGCGGCTGGCGCGAGATCACCTATGCGGAGCTCCTGGTCTCCAGCCGCCATATCGCGTCGGCGCTATTGGCGCGTGGCCTTTCGGCGGAAAGGCCTGTCGTCATCCTCTCCGGCAATTCGATCGATCACGCCCTGTTGGCGTTCGGCGCGCTTTATGCGGGGATTCCGTTCTGCCCGGTATCGCCGGCCTATTCGCTGATCTCCCGGGACTACGGCAAGCTCGGCTACGTCATTGGCCTGTTGACGCCCGGGCTCGTGTTCGCCGACGACGCTGAAAAATTTGCCGATGCGCTGACGGCGAATATCCCTGTGGGAACGGAGATCGCCGCGTCCTTTGGTGCGGTGCCCGGCCGCGCGGTGACGTCGCTCGCCGATCTCATGGCGACGCCGATCGATCCCGGGCTCGATGACATCCATGCCGCGATCGGTCCGGACACGATCGCAAAATTCCTGCTTACCTCGGGCTCCACCGGCAATCCCAAGGCCGTCATCAACACCCAGCGCATGCTCTGCGCCAACCAGGTGATGCTGCGCGAGACGCTCGCGTTCCTCAAGGACGAGCCGCCCGTGATCGTCGACTGGCTGCCGTGGAATCACACCTTCGGCGGCAATCACAATATCGGCCTGACGCTCTACAACGGCGGCTCGATGTATCTCGACGAGGGCAAACCGATGCCCGGCGGCATCGAGGAGACCGTTCGCAATCTCAGGGAAATTTCGCCGACGGTCTATTTCAACGTGCCCAAGGGCTATGAATCGCTGCTGCCATATTTGCGTGAGGACAGGGCTCTGCGGGAAAAGTTCTTCGCCAGGCTGCACGCGATGTTCTTCTCGGGCGCGGCCCTGTCGCCTTTCGTCTGGAACAGCCTCGATGAGCTCGCGGTGCAGGCGAAGGGCTATCGCGTGCCGATGCTGACGGGGCTTGGCGCCACCGAAACCGCGCCGTTCTTCATGTCGGTCAATCCCTTCACCAGCCGCTCCGGCCATGTCGGCCTGCCGGTGTCGGGCAATGACGCCAAACTGCTGCCGAACAACGGCAAGCTCGAGGTCCGCGCCAGGGGACCTAACGTAATGCCCGGCTACTGGCGCAGGCCCGATCTGACCGCAGCCGCCTTCGACGAGGAGGGCTTCTACAAGCTCGGCGATGCCATCAAGCCGGCTGTGGCAGACGATTTCGACGCAGGCTTCGATTTCGACGGCCGCATCGGCGAGGATTTCAAGCTCGCCAGCGGCACCTGGGTTTCGGTCGGCCCCCTGCGGGCGCGCTTCGTTGCCGCCTGCGCGCCGCTGGTGCGCGACGTCGTTATCGCCGGCATCAATCGCGACGAGATTTGCGCGCTGGTCGTGCTCGATCTCGACGGCTGCCGGCTGATCAATCCGACCCTGCCGCATGACGATCTCGCCGTGGTCGCCGCCGATCCCCTGGTGCGCGCCGCCTTCCGCGAGCGCTTTGCGAAATTATTCGCGGCCGCGACCGGATCATCGAACCGCATCACGCGCGCGATCCTGCTCGACACGCCGCTGTCGATCGACCGCGGCGAGGTCACAGACAAGGGGTCGATCAACCAGCGCGCCGTGCTCGAGCATCGCGCCGCATTGATCGAAACACTATACGTCGATCCACCGCCGGCGCAGGTCATCACGCCCGGCCAGGCCTAACCGATCTTCAGGGAGAGAATGTCATGCAGTTGAAGGATCAGGCAGCCATCGTCACCGGCGGCGCATCGGGACTGGGCGCTGCGACCGCGCGAAAGTTGGCCTCGCTCGGCGCCAAGGTCGCAGTCTGCGATCTCAACACCAAGCTGGCCGAAACCGTCGCTGCAGAGATCAAGGGCGTCGCTGTCACCTGCAACGTCGCGGATGCCGCATCCGCCGAAGCTGCCGTTGCCGCCGCCGAGAAGGCGCATGGCCCGGCGCGCGTGCTGGTGAACTGCGCCGGCATTGGTGTGGCCAAGCGCGTGATCGGCAAGGAGGGGCCGATGCCGTTTGCCGATTTCGACAGGGTGATCCAGGTCAATCTCAACGGCACGTTCAACATGATCCGGCTCGCGACATCGGCGATGTCGAAGCTCGAGCCGCTTTCGACCGGCGAGCGCGGCGTGGTGATCAACACCGCTTCAGTTGCCGCCTATGACGGCCAGATCGGGCAGGCAGCCTATTCGGCGTCCAAGGGCGGCATTGTCGGCATGACGCTGCCGATCGCGCGCGAGCTCGCCCAGTTCGGCATCCGCGTGCTCACCATCGCGCCCGGCCTGTTCCTCACGCCGCTGCTCGCGGGCCTGCCGCAGGAAGCGCAGGATTCGCTTGCCGCCGCGATCCCGTTCCCGCGCCGGCTCGGCCAGGCCGACGAATTCGCCTCGCTCGCCGCCCACATGATCGACAACCCCTATCTGAACGGCGAGGTGGTGCGGCTCGATGCCGCGCTTCGCATGGCCCCGCGCTGACTATGGTTGAGAAATGAAACGAGAGCACGCTGCAAGCTCACTGCCACCTCTCCCTGTGGGCGAGGGCGTCTGCCGCCGTTGCCGGACCATCGAGATCGGTTGAAGCCATGTTCGTCCACCGGCGCGACGTGCAGATCCAGTGGGGCGATTGCGACCCCGCCAACATCGTTTACTATCCGCGCTATTTCGCGATGTTCGACGACTCGACTTCGATCATGTTCGAGGCGTCCGGCTATTCCAAGCAGGACCTCGTCCATAAATACGGGCTGGTCGGCATTCCCATGGTGGACACGCGTGCGAAGTTCTATATCCCCTCCACCCATGGGGACTGGATCACCATCGAAAGCCGGATCGAAAGCTTCAAGCGCTCGAGCTTCGAGGTGATGCACAAGGTATTCAAGAAGGATGCGCTGGCGATCGAAGCGTGGGAGACCCGCGTGCTCGTCGGCAAGCATCCCGACGATCCCGGCAAGCTGAAATCCGCACCCATGCCGCAGGAGATCATCGACAAGTTCATGCGGGGCTGAATTGAGGTTCCGCATCACCTAAAGGAGGGGCTGAACCCCCTTTTGTTATTTGATTAAACCAGGACAAGTCCACAGGGAGGAGTAAAAATGAAACAGTTCTTGCTGTCCGCCGCCGTTGCAGCGGCGCTGGCGCTGCCGGGTTCGGCGCTCGCGCAGAGCAACGAGATCGTCATCGGCATTTCGATTTCCACCACCGGCCCCGCTGCGGCGCTGGGCATCCCCGAGCGCAACGCGCTGGAGTTCGTCGCCAAGGAAATCGGCGGCGTGCCGCTGAAGGTCATCGTGCTCGACGATGCCGGCGATCCCACCACGGCAACCACCAATGCGCGGCGCTTCGTGACGGAATCGAAGGCCGACATCATCATGGGCTCGTCGACCACCCCGCCGAGCATCGCGATCGCCAACGTCGCCGCCGAAGCGAACATTCCGCACTTTGGCCTGGCGCCGTTCCCGATCACGCCGGAGCGTGCCAAGTGGTCGGTCTCCATGCCGCAGCCGATCCCGATCATCGGCAAGGTCATGTACGACCACATGAAGAAGAACAATGTGAAGACCCTCGGCTATATCGGCTATTCCGATTCCTATGGCGATCTCTGGTTCAATGACATCAAGACCCAGGCCGTGCCGATGGGCATCAACGTCGTCGCCGAAGAGCGTTTTGCACGGCCGGACACCTCGGTGGCCGGTCAGGCGCTGAAGCTCGTCGCCGCCAATCCTGACGCGATCCTGGTCGGCGCTTCCGGCACCGCCGCCGCACTGCCGCAGAGCACGCTGCGCGAGCGCGGCTACAAGGGCCTGATCTACCAGACCCACGGAGCCGCCAGCATGGACTTCATCCGTATCGCCGGCCCTTCGGCGGAGGGCGTGCTGATGGCCTCCGGCCCGGTGATGGATCCCGAGGACCAGCCCGACAGCGCGCTGACCAAGAAGCCGGGCCTTGCGCTCAACAAGGCTTATGAAGCCAAGTACGGCCCGAACAGCCGCAGCCAGTTCGCCGGCCACTCCTACGACGCCTTCCTGGTGCTGGAGCGCGTCATCCCGGTGGCGCTGAAGAAGGGCAAGCCCGGCACGCCGGAATTCCGCGAAGCCATCCGGCAGGCGCTCCTGACCGAGCGCGACATTGCCGCCAGCCAGGGCGTCTACAACTTCACCGAAAAGGACCGCTTCGGCGTCGACGAGCGCGCCCGCATCCTGCTGACGGTGAAGGACGGCAAGTACCAGATGGTGAAGTGAGGCATGCTGTCATCGCCCGCGAAGGCGGGCGATCCAGTACGCCGCGCCTCTGAATGAGAACTCGACATTCGTACCGGATGCCCCGCCTTCGCGGGGCATGACGTTTGTAGCGTGGAATCTGTAGGGTGGGCAAAGCGAAGCGTGCCCACCTTTCACGCTCCGCGCAACACAGGTGGGCACGGCGCGTTCGCGCCTTTGCCCACCCTACGGCATGCTGACCCTCCAGGGGAGGGGTGAACTCGAGCGCATCCGGGAAGCAACGCAAGCGCGATCAACTCGCGCCGGTGCCCTCGTGCGTAAAGCCGAGATAGCTCGCGGCGACGCGGCTGTTGGCGGCGATCTCCTGCGCCGAGCCTGACAGCACGAACTCGCCGAGCTCCATGACATAGGCGCGGTCGGCGATCTTCAGTGCGGCCTGGGCATTCTGCTCGACCAGAAGCACGGAGACGCCGCTGGCGCGCAGCTCGCTGATGGTGCGGAAGATGTCGGCGACGATGATCGGCGCAAGGCCAAGGCTCGGCTCGTCCAGCATCAGAAGGCGCGGGGCGCCCATCAGCGCGCGGCCCATGGCCAGCATCTGCTGCTCGCCGCCGGACAGCGTGCCGGCAAGCTGCTTGCGCCGCTCCTTCAATCGGGGAAACAGCGCGTAGACGCGCTCGAACGATTGCGCGGCGGTCGCCTTGGGGATGCGGAACGCGCCGAGCTGCAGATTGTCCTCGACGTTCATGGTCGCGAACAGCTCGCGATGCTCGGGGACGAGGCTGA
>JAEZEU010000265.1 GCA_023432885.1 Pseudomonadota bacterium
CGCGGAAGATCATGCGGCTGTCTTCCCAGCGCTCCTCATCGACCTTCAGGATCGGCACATGAGATGCCGCCCGCGACAGGCCGGTCTTCAATCGCCGCATCGCCTCCTCGCGGCCGAGGCTGTGCGGGATGGAAACGATCAGCGGCTTGGTCATCTGACTCTCCGTAGTTTCATCTCAAAGTCGTTCCGCATCAGCGATGCGAAAGGGCTGCGATGCTGCCATCGCAATGAGGGGAACTTTCGTAGTCGCGACAGGTTTCATCCCGGCGAGACGCAGAGACAAATGCGCCCCAGGCGGGCTGAGGAGAGATGTTATGTCGATAGGCACCATCATTCTGATTATTCTAATCATCGCCCTTCTAGGCGGATTTTCCGGCATCGGCGGCGGTCCATTCTACGGCACCGGGTATTACGGCGGCGGCGGCCTTGGACTGATCATCGTGATCCTGCTGATATTGCTGCTGCTCGGTAAGATCTAGAAAGCTGCAAATCCGCTGAAACAGCAGAACCTCCGATCACCCGCGAAAGCGGGTGATCAAAGATTCCGGGGACGTAGGGCGGAGCCGGGATGCCTGGAATGCCGCGGCGCACCGGGCACCCGCGATCTGCAGCACGTAAACGGCAGTAGCTACAGCTTCTGCACCAGCTTCTTCATTGCCGGCTTGATGGAGCTGGCCGCGTCGTCGTAGCCGTCCCATGCCTTGCTCTTCGCCAGCAACGCCGGCACGGTGCGAATGGTGTAGCGTTTGGGATCGAGATCGCCGCGAACCTGCGTCCACGTCAGCGGCATGGACACCGTGGCGCCGGAGCGCGCGCGCGGTGACAGTACCCCAACCGCCGTCGACATGCGGTCATTGCGCAGATAATCGAGGAAGATCTTTCCCTTGCGCTTCTGCTTGGACATGTTGAGCAGATAGCGATCGGGCTCGTCGTTGGCCATCCATTGGCAGACGCCCTGAGCGAAAGCCTTGCCTTCCTTCCAGTCCACCTTCTCCCTTGCACCTGACAGCAACGGCGCCACGACATGCAGCCCCTTGCCGCCGGTCGTCTTGCAAAAGCTTTCCAGGCCGAGCGCGGACAGCCGATCGCGCATCTCCTTCGCCGCTTCGATCACTTCAGCAAAATCGACGTTCGGCGCGGGGTCGAGATCGAACACCAGCCGGCCCGGCACATCGTAGGCGTCCGGCGCGCAATTCCAGGGATGCAGCTCGACGCCTCCCGACTGCGCAACGGCGGCCAGCCCCTCGACCCGGTCGATCTGGATATAGGGCTTGCGGTCGCCGGAGACCTTGACCAGCTCCAGCTGCTTGGGCGTGCTCGCCATGCCATGTCGCTGGAAGAATTTTTCGCCATCAATGCCGTCGGGCGCGCGCACCACCGAGCAGGGCCGGCCCTTCAGGTAACCGATCATCCAGTCGCCGACGGTTTCGAAATAATTGGCAAGATCCAGCTTGGTTACAGGATTGCCATCGCCGCCGTCCGGCCACAGCGCCTTGTCGGGATTGGAGATGGCAACTCCCATCACTTCGGCGCCCTTCTTCGCCGATGATTTCGCTACAATCAGCTTCGCGACATTGGCCTTGGCTGGCATTTCCGCCTCCACCTCGCGCGCCGGCTTGTCCTCGCGCAGGCCCTTGAAGGCGGCCTGACGGATGTTGTTGTCGGCGGTCCAGCCGGCAAATTCGATCTCCGCGACCAGCTTGGGCTTCAGCCAATGCACGTCGCGCGCCTTCTTCGGCGCGTTCGCCCCGCTGAACGGGTTCTTGTCCGACGCGTTGGCCTTCAGATGAGGCATCAGGCGGCGCACCTTGTCAGCACCAAAGCCGGTGCCGACGAGTCCGACAAAGGCGAGATGGCCACCGCGATAGACGCCTGCCATCAGCGAGCGGAATTTGCCGTTTGTCGTTTTCCAGCCGCCGAGGACGACCTCATGACCGGCGCGAACTTTTGCCTTTGTCCAGCTCTCGGCACGGCCGGAATGATAGCGCGCATCCTGCTTCTTCGAGATGATTCCTTCCAGGTTCAACTTCTTGGCCGATTGCAGCACCGCTTCGCCGTCTTCCTCGAAATGCTCGACATAGCGGATCAGCTTGTTCTTGCCCTTGCGGCCCTGCAGAAAACGCCTCAGCCGCTCCTTGCGCTCGCGCAGCGGCAGCCCGCGCAGGTCCTCGCCGTCCGCGAACAGCAGGTCGAATGCGAAGTAGGTCAGGTTACCGGTCTTGCCGTCGGCGATTGCCGCCTGCAGCGCGGAGAAATCCGGCAGGCCGTCGTGATCGACAGCGACGATCTCACCGTCGATCATCGCGTCCGGCAGGCGGCTCGCCTCCTTTGCAATCTCCGGAAACTTGTCCGCCCAATCCAGCCCCTTGCGCGTATTCAGCGCGACTTCGCCATCTTCGATGCGCAGCTGCACGCGATAGCCGTCGAACTTGATCTCATGGCACCAGGCGGCGCCGCTCGGCGGCTTCTCCACCGACGCGCAAAGCTGCGGCGGCACGAAGTCCGGCATGGCCGAAACCTTTTTCGCCGCTGCCCTGGTCGGCTTTGCCGGGACAGCCGCCTTGGTCCTTGCGCGGGTCTCGGCGGCAGGGCCTCGGTTGGATTCCCAGATCGCGTCCGCTTTTGCCTTGCCGTTCGCCAGCATGAATGGCCGGGGCGCCCGGCCCTTGCCCGCCGCGATCTGGTCCATCGAACGGCCGGAAGCGACCGAGCGGTCCTCTCCCAGGATTTGATTGTCCTCGCCTTCACGGACATATTCGTCGCGATGCTTGATCAGCAGCCAATTGGTGCGCTTGCCGCCGTAGCGGTCGCCCCTCATCCGCACCAGTACCCAGCTGCCATGCAGCTTGTCGCCATGCAGGGTGAATTTCAGGTCGCCCTTCTTGAAGCCGCGTTCGGCATCGTCGGATTCCCAGTAGCCGCGGTCCCAGAGCATCACGGTGCCGCCGCCATACTGGCCCTCGGGAATGGTGCCTTCGAAATCGCCGTAGTCGAGCGGATGGTCCTCGACTTCGACGGCGAGCCGCTTGTCATGCGGATCGAGCGAGGGTCCCTTGGTCACGGCCCAGGACTTGAAGACGCCATCGAACTCGAGACGCAGATCGTAATGGAGCCGGCTCGCATCGTGCTTCTGGATCACGAACCTGCGTTGCTTCGAGGGCGCCACCTTGACGTCGCCGGACGGCTCCGAAGTGATCTCGAAGTCACGCTTCTTGCGATAGGTGGTGAGGCTTTTTTCCACGAAGCATTCCCCGAGAATCTCTGCTGCAGAGGGCTCTACGGAACGAAAACGGCCGGCATCCGTTCAGGTTCCAGCACCCTTGGCCCATGCCGGAGATTGTAATGGCCCCCCGCGCCTATTGGAAAGGCTCCTTGAAGCTGTCGCTGGTGACCTGCCCGGTCGCATTGTACCCGGCCTCGACCGCGGCCGAAAAAACCCGCTTCCACATGATCAACCGGGAGACCGGCAACCGCCTGAAGCAGCAGATGGTGGATGTCGAGACCGGCGACGTCGTCGAGGGCGACCAGAAGGCGCGCGGCTACGAGCTGGCAAAGGGCAAGTACGTCGAAATCGACAAGGACGAGCTCGAGGCGGTCCAGATCGAGAGCAACCACACCATCGACATCGACAGCTTCGTGCCGCGGGAGGAAATCGACAAACGCTATCTCAACCACCCCTATTACATCGTGCCCGACGGCAAGGCAGGCGTCGACGCCTTTGCCGTCATCCGTGACGCCATGAAGAACCAGGACCGCATCGCGCTGGCGCGGATCGTGCTCACCAACCGCGAGCACGTCCTCGCCATCGAGCCGCTCGGCAAGGGCCTGCTCGGCACCACGCTGCGCTACCCCTATGAGCTGCGCGATGAGGCCGACTACTTCGACGATATCAAGAGCGCGAAGATATCCAAGGACATGATCGAGCTGGCGAGCCACATCCTAGACACCAAGGCCGCGCATTTCGACCCATCGGAATTCAAGGACGACTATGAGAATGCGCTGAAGGCGCTGGTCCGCCGCAAGGCGTCCGGCAAACCGGTGAAGGCGGCCGAGCGCGAGGAGCAGCCGAGCAATGTCGTCAATCTGATGGATGCGCTGAAGCAGAGCCTCAAGAGCGGCAGCGGCGGCAGGAAGCGCCGCAGCCATTCGACCGCGCGTCGCAGCGCCTCGCACCGGCGGCCCGCGCGAAAGGCGCATCGGTCGCCGGCCCGGCAGCGAAAGGCAGGCTGACACATCAAGGCCACGCTACCTCTGCTAGACCCCGGGCATCCACGGCTTTCTTTCCCAGGTCGGCAAAGACTGGATGGCCGGGACAAGGGCCCGGTCATCACGAGCGACGGTGGTTCAGCTTGCATTGATTTCCGGCCGAAGGCATTTTTCCTCCCAAACAACTGCCGCCTGACCATAAGAGCGGCCCGGGAGGACAACATGGCTTTGACGATGTCGCATGTCGCGGGACCAAGCACGCCTGCGGTGCGGGAGATGACGTTCGGCGACCTTTTGCGCAACGCGGCGGAATCCGCGCCGGATCGCCTCGCCCTGATCGCGGGCGTGCCGGATCCTGCGCTGCGGCGCAAATGGACCTACGCCGAGCTGTACCGCGAGGCAGAGCGCACCGCGCGGGCGCTGCTCACCCGGTTCAAGAAGGGCGAGCGTGTCGCGGTATGGGCGCAGAACATCCCTGAATGGATCATGCTGGAGTTCGGCGCCGGCATGGCGGGCGTCGTGCTGGTCACCGTGAACCCGGCCTTCCGCGCCAACGAGTTGCAGTATGTGCTGAAGCAATCGCGTGCGTCCGGCGTCTTCGTCGTCAACAGTTTTCGCGGAAACCCGATGCTGGAGACGGTGCAGGCGGTAAAGCCGAACTGCACGGAGCTGCGGGAGATCATCTGCTTCGACGATTGGGACGCTTTCATCGCCGCGGGCGATGATTCGAGCATCAGACTTCCCGCCGTCACCCCCGACGATCCCGTGATGATCCAGTACACTTCGGGCACCACGGGCTTTCCAAAGGGCGCCCTGCTCCGTCATCGCGGACTTCTCAATAACGGCGCCGACACCGCCGACCGGATGGGCGTCGACCCCGGCGACGTGTTCATCACCACCATGCCGCTGTTTCACACCGGCGGCTGCGTCTGCTGCGTGATGGGCGCTGTCGCGAAGGCGGCGACACAGGTCCTGGTCGAGGCGTTCGATCCGGCGCTGGTGCTCGAGATGTTCAACACCTATCGCGGCAACGCCATGCTTGGCGTTCCCACCATGCTGATCGCAATGCTCGAGCACCCGAACTTCGCGACGACCGATTTGTCCGGGGTCAAGGCGATCTGCTCCGGCGGCTCCACGGTGCCGGCCGCGCTGGTGCGGCGGCTGGAGGAGAAGCTCGGCGCACCCTTCACGATCGTGTTCGGCCAGACCGAGTGCTCGCCGGTAGCGGCGCAGACCCGTACCAATGACAGCGTCGAGGACAAGGCCGGCACGATCGGCCTGCCGCTGCCCAACATGGAGACCAAGATCATCGATCCCAATACCGGCGAGACGGTGCCGATCGGCACCATCGGCGAGTTCTGCACCCGCGGCTACCACGTCATGCTCGGCTATTTCGAGATGCCGGAGGCTACAGCAGCGGCAATCGACAAGGACGGCTGGCTGCACACCGGCGATCTCTGCGCCATGGACGAGCGCGGCTTCTGCACCGTTGAGGGCCGGCTCAAGGACATGATCATTCGCGGCGGCGAGAACATCTATCCGCGCGAGCTGGAAGAGCTGCTGTTCCGGCACCCCAAGGTCGGCGAGGTCGCAGTTATCGGCGTGCCCCACGAGAAATGGGGCGAAGAGGTCGCTGCCTTCATCCGGCCGGCACCCGGCGCCGCCATCGAAAAGGAGGAACTGATCGACTACATGCGCGCCTCGCTCGCCCCGCACAAGACGCCGAGGCACTGGTTTGTGGTCGATGCATTTCCGCTGACAGGATCTGGCAAGATCCAGAAGTTCAAGTTGCGCGAGGCCTGGAGCAAGGGCGAGATGACGGCGATCTAGGCTCGCGCATCAACGACTTGCCGCTCGGACTTGAGCCTTGCCGATCAGGAGCGAGTTCATGATCGTGGTCCCGCTTGTTCGGGCTGCGGCATGCAGCGCCGTGAACGGGACAATCAACAAGCTCGCTCAGATGCTCCGTGGCGGCAATCGCACAGCCCTAATCCGGCGCGCGCAGGCGGTAGCCGACGCCGGTCTCGGTCAGCACGAATTGCGGCCGCTCCGGATCGGCCTCGATCTTCTGCCGGAGCTGGCGGACATAGACGCGCAGATATTGCGCGTCGGTGAGTTCGTCCCACAGCTCCTTCAGGAGGAATCGATGGGTCAGCACCTTGCCGGCGTGCTGCACGAGCACGCGCAGGAGTTCGTATTCCTTCGGCGACAGCTTTATTTCACGGTCGCCGACCTTGACGATGCGGCGGACGAGATCGACCGAGAGATCGCCGGTGCGGAATACCGGCCGTTCGCCCTTAACCTGCAACTGATGGCGCAGCGCGGCACGCATGCGCGCCAATAGTTCGTCCATGCCGAACGGCTTCGTCAGATAATCGTCGGCGCCAAGGTCCAGCGCCTGTACCTTGCCGGCCTCATCGCCGCGGCTCGACAGCACCACGATCGGCACACCTTCGTTGCGCGCGCGGATCATGCGAAGAAGATCATGGCCCTGGATGTCGGGCAGCCCGAGATCGAGGATGATCAGGGCCGGCTGCTCGGCCAGCTTCTCCAGCGCCAGCTTGCCGTTGGAGGCCTCGAGTATGTCATAGCCCTGCGTGCTCAGCCCCATCCGCAGCAGCTTGCGGATCGGCGGCTCGTCGTCGATGACAAGGACCTTGATGGCGGCGGCATTCATGCGGCGGTATCCAGCCAGTTGGCATCCGCCGGCACCGGCAGACGGATGGTAATCACCGCTCCCGAGCGGTCGGTGCGATTGGCAGCCGAGATTGTGCCATGCATCGCCTCGACAAAGCCGCGCGAGATCGCAAGGCCCAGGCCAGTGCCGGGCCGGACACGGTCGCTCTTCTCGACCCGATAGAACTTGTCGAAGACGCTGTCGAGCTCGGCAGGCGGAATGCCGCCGCCCTCGTCAATGATCTGCAGCAGGATCGTATCCTTATCGCGCGCAGCCCGGATCGAGATAGTCGTCTCGGCGGGAGCGTATTTGGCGGCATTGTCGAGCAGATTGAAAATCACCTGCTCGAACAGCACGGCATCAAGCTCCAGCATCGGCAGGTCGGCAGCAAGCTGCAGCTGCACCTTGTGGTGCACGAGGATCTTGCTCGCGCGCCGCAGCGCGCTGCCGACGATCTCACCGACATCGTGGCGCGCGGTGTTGGGCACGATTGCGCCGGATTCCAGCTTGGTCATATCGAGCAGATTGGCGATGAAGCGGTTGAGCCGCTCGGACTCGTCGATCACGGTGGCGAGAAGCTCGCGCTTCTGCGCATCATCAAGGCCGCCGCCGAGATCGCGCAGCGTAGACGCCGAACCCAGCACGGAGGCAAGCGGCGTCTTTAGGTCGTGCGAGATCGAGGTGAGCAACGCGCCGCGCAGCCGGTCGGACTCCACCGTGCGCTTGACGCGGTCCATGTCCTCGACCAGCAGCACGCGCTCGATGGCGAGCGCGCCCTGATCGACCAGCGCATCCAGAAGCCGCCGCTGGTCGGGCGTCAGAAGCGGGCCTGTCCGGTCGTCGTCGATGCCGATCACCCCGATCGGACCGCGCCCGGTGCGCATCGGCAGGAACAGGCGTTTGGCGCCCGGAAGCGTGTCCGAGCCGCGGCCGGCGGCGCGATCATTGCTCCAGGCCCAGCTCGCCGCGGCAAGGTCCGCCTTGTCGAGCTCGTCCTCGGGCGGGTAGCCGGTCATCACGGTCAGCACGCCGTTCTGCGGCAATAGCAGCACCACCCGGACCTTCAGCATCAGCGCGATCTGGTAGGCGGTGGCCCACAACACGTCATCGAGCGTGCCGGTGCCTGCGAGCTTGCGGCTGAACGCGTAGAGTTGTTCGGTCGTGCGGATCCGGCCGATGGCCGTATCCGCCTGCGACCGCACGCGGGCTGCGACATTGGAGACGAGGATTGCGACCAGCAAAAACAGGAGGAATGCGGCGACATTGGTGGGATCGGTGATGGTGAAAGTATAGACCGGCGGCAGGAAGAAGAAATTGTAGGACAACGAGGCGACGACGGTGGCCAGCAATGAGGGCCACAGGCCGTAGCGAACAGCGACACCGACGACGGCGGTGAGAAACACCAGATCAACATTCTCGATGCCGAACGCCGGATTGATCAGCTCGGCAACGCCGAGACCGATCGCGACGATCAGCAGCGACATCAGATAAGGCCGCAAGTCGAACGGGTCGGCCCGCGCCGCGGCCTGTACCTCGGTCTTGCCCACGGGCTGCTCGTCGCCGGCGATGACATGAACGCTGATGTTGCCGGCGCGGCGCACCAGATCGTGAACCACCGAGCCGCGCGTCAGCTCGAACCAGCGCGAGCGCGTGGACTTGCCGATGACGATCTGCGTCACATTGTTGGCATGGGCGAAATTGATGAGATCGTCCGCGATACGCCGGCCGACGCCGGGGATGGTGATCGCTTCGCCGCCGAGGGCTTCGGCAAGGCGCATGGTGTCGGCAAGGAGATCGCGCTGCTCGTCGGTGAGTTGCAGGCTGCGCCGCGTCTCGATGGCAACGGCGGTCCAGGGCGCATGCATGCGGTCGGCGAGGCGCTTGGAATAGCGTACGAGGCCCGCGGCGCGCGGATCCTCGCTGACGCAGACCATGATGCGCTCGCCCGCGGCCCAGGGTCCGGAAATCGCGTTGGCCTGCATGTGGATGAGCAGCTGCTCATCGACCCGCTCGGCAGTGCGCCGCAAGGCCAGCTCGCGCAGCGCGGTGAGATTGCCGGGCGAGAAATAATGCTCCAGCGCGCGTTCGGCCTGCTTGGGGACGTAGACCTTGCCTTCCTTCAAGCGCTGGATCAGATCGTCCGGCGTGAGATCGATCAGCTCGATGGCGTCGGCACGGTCGAACACGGAATCCGGTACGGTCTCGCGCACCCGGACATGGGTGATCTGCGCGACGACGTCGTTGAGGCTCTCGATGTGCTGGATGTTGACGGCCGTATAGACGTCGATGCCATGCGACAGCAGTTCCTCGACGTCGAGATAGCGCTTGGGGTGACGGGAGCCCGGCGCATTGGTGTGGGCGAGTTCATCGACCAGCGCAAGCTGCGGGCGGCGTGCAATCAGCGCGTCGATGTCCATCTCCTCGAGCGTCTGGTCGCGGTAGGATATCCGCTTTCGCGGCAGGACTTCGAGTCCCCTTAGCAGCGCTTCGGTTTCGGCCCGGCCATGGGTCTCGACTATGCCCACAACGACATCGGTGCCGGCCTTGAGCCTGGCATGGGCGTTCTGCAACATCTCATAGGTCTTGCCGACGCCCGGGGCGGCGCCAACAAAAATCTTCAGTTTTCCGGTACGAACGTCCGCGCGCCGGGCCTCTTCCAAAAGGGCCTCCGGCGAGGGACGCAACTGGGAGTCTCGGCGCTCACTGGCCATGAGGCAATATAGTCACCTCTGTAGTCCGGGCTACCTCACGGTAGCGGCATCCAGAGCCAAATTCAGCGCCAAAACGTTAACGCGCGGCTCGCCCAGGATGCCCGCAAGGCGGCCCTTGGTGTTCTCGGTCACGAGCTGCCGGACGCGGTCTTCCGGCAGTTTGCGCGCCTTGGCGACGCGCGGCACCTGGAACAGCGCCGCCTCCGGCGAAATATCGGGATCGAGGCCGCTGCCGGAGGTGGTGACGAGATCGACCGGCACCGGCATGTTCGGATTTTCGGACTTCAGCTTCTCGACGTCTTCCGTGAGGCGCTCGGCGAGCGCCTTGCTGGTCGGACCGAGGTTCGAGCCGCCGGAGTTGGCCGCGTTGTACGGCGCGGACACCGTCTTGGATGAATCGGCCGGGTCAGGCGCGAGCGTCGCCGATGGGCGGCCATGGAAATACTTGTCCTCCTTGAATTCCTGGCCGATCAGCGCGGAGCCGACGATTTTGCCCTCCTTCTCGATGAAGCTGCCCTGCGCCTGTCTCGGAAAGAGGACGCCGGCGAGGCCGGTCATGGCGAGTGGATAGACAAGGCCCGTGATCAGCGTGAGCACGACCAGGACGAGGATGGCGGGACGGATCTCTCTGATCATGAGAAGTCTCCTCAGGCAAGGTTCAAGGCTGCGACCACGAGGTCGATGGCCTTGATGCCGACAAAGGGAATGATGATGCCGCC